>JAKLDR010000070.1 GCA_022703445.1 Planctomycetota bacterium
CCGAGTTCCGCCGGCACCTGGGGACGGCACCGATGCGCTATCTGCTGGAACTGCGCCTCAAGCGCGCCGCCTACCTGCTGGCCGATGTCAACCTGTCGGTTTCGGAGGTCGCGCGGGAGGCCGGGTTCGGGGATCCCCTCTACTTCTCAAGGCAGTTCCGGCGGCGGTTCGGATCCAGCCCGCGGGAGCATCGGCGGCGCCAGCCGCCTTCGGGCTAGCCTGCCCGGCCCCCGCCCCGGAATCAGCGGGCCCCCCAGGCCGTTTGGACAGGGCTGCAACTGGAGCCGGCGTTGAGGAGGTCCCGTTGATGAATCACAAAGTGCTGATCACTGGAGCCAACCGGGGCATAGGTCTGGCGCTCGTCAGGGAGTTCCTGATTCGCGGCGACTTCGTGGCGGCGGCCTGCCGCCATCCGGACAAGGCCGAGGAGCTTTCGCAACTGCGCCCGGCCCACCCGGACCGCCTCACCATCGTCCGACTGGATGTGAACTCCGACCAGTCGGTCCTGTCTGTTGCCGGGGAGGTTGCCGAGCGCTACGACGGTCTGGATGTGCTGGTCAACAACGCCGGCGTCTTCGGCGGCAAGCCCGCCACCCTGGCGGATATCAGAGTCCTGGACTTTCGGGACACCTACGAAACCAATGTCATCGGGTCGTTTAGGATGACCCGGGCCTGCCTGCCGATCCTCAAGCGCGGCCGGAATGCCCGGGTGGTGAACGTCTCGTCGGAGGCGGGGATGATCTCCCGGCCGTTGGACGATCCCAAGTACTACGCATACGGGGCCTCCAAGGCGGCGCTGAACTATGTCACCCGCGCCCTGGCCAAGGATCTGCGCGCCGACGGTATCAGCGTGGTGGCGCTCAGCCCCGGATGGGTGCGCACCGACATGGGTGGGCCGGAGGCGCCTCTCTCATCAGAGGAGTCGGCGCGCGGCATCGTCAAGGTGGTCCACGGCCTGACCCTCCGCGACACCGGCCGGTGGTTCCACTACGACGGCTCCGAGAACGAGATGTGGTGAGTCAGGTCTGACCCAGCGCCCGCCGGGCCGCCGCGGCGATCTTGGCGGCGCTGGGCAGGACCGCGTCCTCGAGGGGGCGCGCGGCGGGGATGGGGGAGTCAAGCGCGCCGACGCGGACCACCGGCCCGTCGAGATAACCGATGGCCTTCTCGGCGACGAGCGCGGCCACTTCCGCGCCGATGCCGCCGGGAAGCGCACCCTCCTCGACGGTCACCAGGTGCTGGGTCCGGCCGACGCTCTCGAGGATGGCCTCCTCGTCGAGCGGCTTCAGGCTGCGGAGGTCGAGCACCTCGGCACTGACGCCTTCGGCGGCGAGCATCTCCGCGGCGCGGAGGGCCAGCGTCACCATGTGGCCGTGGGCGGTGATGGTCAGGTCGGAGCCAGCCCGCGCCGTCCGCGCCTGGCCGATGGGTGCGAGCTCCTCGGCCTCCGGGACCGCCTCGCGCATCCCGTAGAGCAGCTTGTGCTCGACGAAGAGCACCGGGTCGTCATCGCGGATGGCGGCCTTGAGGAGCGCCCGCGCCTGGCGTGGCCCGCTCGGCGCGACGATCTTCAGCCCGGGCACGCCCTGGAAATAGGCCTCGACGCACTGCGAGTGGGTCGGCCCATAGCCGCGATAGCCGCCGGCCGGCAGCCGCACGGTGAGCGGCACCCGGACCTGCCCGGCGTACATGTGGTGGAACTTGGCCGCGTGGTTGGCGATCTGGTCGAAGGCGAGCAAGACGAAGTCCATGAACATGATCTCGACCACCGGGCGCATCCCCAGCATGGCCGCGCCGACGGCGGCACCCACGGTCGAGTTCTCGGAAATGGGCGTATTCACCACCCGCCGCGGCCCGAATTCGTCCGCCATCTTCCGGGTTACCTTGAACGCCCCGCCGTACTCGGCGATGTCCTCGCCGAGCATGATGACCCGCTCGTCGCGCCCGAGCTCCTCGCGGAGGGCCAGCTGAATGGCCTCCCAGCCGTAGATCTCCCTGCTGCCCGACGCCGCCGGGGAGCCCGTCGGATCGGGGATGTCCCGGCGCACCGGCTCAGCGTAAAGGTGGACGGCGGCCTTGGCGGCCGGCAGGACCGGGCTCTTCCGCGCAAACTCCACGGCATCGTTCATGCACCGCTCAACCGCCGGTTCAAGGGCCTCGGTCTTCGATTCCGGGACTCCGAGCTCGACGAGCCGGGCGCGGGTCAGGCAGAGCGGGCAGCGGTCCCGGGCGGCTGACTCCTCCGCCTTCGGCCGGTATTCGCACTTGTCGCTCTTGGAGTGGCCGGAGAGCCGGTAGGTCCGACACTCGAGCAGGTACGGCCCCCTCCCGGAGCGAACGTGCTCGGCGCCGCGCAGCGCCGCCTCTCGGACGACCTCCACATCGTTGCCGTCGACACTGGCGTGGGCAATGCCGAAGGCCGCGGCGCGGTGGGCCAGCGACCTGCACTCGCCGGAGGTTCCGGCCGAACCGTCCTCGGTCCGCGTGGAGAAAGCCCAGCAGTTGTTCTCAAGGACGTAAAGAACGGGGAGTTTCCAGAGCGCGGCCATGTTGAGCGATTCGGCGAAGGTGCCCTGGTTGACGGCCCCGTCGCCGAAGAAGTCGCAGACGATGCGGTTGGAAGTTGCCAGTTGGCAGTTGGCAGTTGGCAGTCCAGTGCCGGCTTTGCTGGCAACTGACAACTGACAACTGGCAACTGCCTTGCCCCCCAGCCGCTCCAGCGCCAGTGCCGCGCCTGTCGCTATCGGGATGCCTCCGCCGGTGATCCCGTTGGAGCCAAGGAAACCCAGGTCCGGGGCGGCCATGTGCTGGCTGCCCCCGCGGCCCAGCGAGTAGCCGTCGGACTTGCCGAAAAGCTCGGCCATCAGCCGCCGGGGATCGCCGTTCTTGGCCAGGAAGTGCCCGTGGCCGCGGTGGTTAGAGACAACGAGGTCGTCGGAGCCGAGCGCGGCCATCACCCCCACGGCCACGGCCTCCTGGCCGATGCAGGAGTGGGTGGTACCGGACATCTCTCCGGCACCGAAAAGGGCCTCAAGCTTCCCCTCGAAGCGGCGGATGAGCAGCATCCGGCGGTAGTACTCGAAGAGGCGCTCGGCGCTCAGGCGGTCAGACAAGGGCGGGGCCTCCGAAAAGCGTCCGTGGGTTCAGTCGGATCCGACCGATCAGTCTGAACAGCCCTGGCCGCCCTTCGGCCACGGGCATAGCGAGAAAGGACATGATCGGCGGCAGGAGTTACCCGCCCTTCTCCCGATCGGCAGCCTCTTCCTCCTCTTCCTCGTCCTCGTCGTCCTCATCATCGTCTTCGCCGCCTCCGGCCTTCTTTCCGCCCTTGCCGGTGTCCGCGGACTTCCTCTTCCGACCGCGCAGCGCCCGCCAGGCCTCGCGGTACTCGGCGGTATCCAGCAGGCTGGCCACCAGCGTGTAGGCGAAGACGCCGGCCAGGACCGGGGCTATGCCCCGCTGCGCGACGATGATGAAGCCTTCGCCGGTGGGCGGCAGGCTCATGATCACCCAGTGGACGAATATTCCGGTGGGCACGCACATGGCCGCGGCCCGCAGGGCGGTGAAGGCCACGCCGCCGAGCTTGAGATCCGGGCGCTCGCGCCTGAGCGCCGAGAGCGTCAGGACCATCTGAAGCGTCGCCGAGAGGGTCGAGGCCAGGGCCAGTCCGGCGGCCCCCGAGAGCCACAGGCTGGCCTCGCGCGCCCCGCCGAGCCGGGCCGCCAGCCGGGTGCCCTCCAAGAGCGCGGCGCTGTGCCCGCCCCAGAGCACGAAGACCAGGCTCAGACCGACGTTCACCGCCACGGTGACCAGGGCGATCCGCGCCGGGACCTTAGGCAGCTTCATGGCGTAGAAGGCCCGGGCGGCCAGCATGGTCACCACCGTGGGCGGCAGGGCCAGGGCGCTCCAGAAAACCACCCTGACCATGTGCGGCGTCTCCTCCGGCCTCCAGCCGCCCCGGCCGTAGAGCAGGCTGACGATCGGCTCCGCCGACACGATGAGCACCGCGCTCACCGGAATGAGCATGAACAGGCTCATGCGCATCGCCCCGGAGAGGGCCGCCCCGAAGCCCTTCTTGTCGCCGCGGGCGTGGAGGCTGGACAGGGTCGGCAGCGCGGCCGTGGCCATGGCCACGGCGACGATGCCCATCGGGGCCATCACCAGGAGGTTGGCCAGCGCCAGGTAGGACTGCGCCGCGGGCTCGGGCGCCAGCGTCCAGGCGAAGATTCGGTTCAGGAAGGTGTTGAGCTGATAGACGCCGGTGCCTATCAGCACCGGAGCCATGGCCGCGGCCACGCTCCGGAAGGCCTCGTCCCGGAAACCCAGCGACGGCCGGATGCGCACGCCGGCGCCACGGGCCGAGGGCAGCTCGATAGCCAGCTGCAGCGCGCCCCCGAGCAGCACCGCGGCGGCAATGATGAAGGCCGCCTGGGACTGGAAGTCCTGGGAGCCAAGACCGTAGCGCCTCCAGGCCAGGAAGGCCCCGGCGAGAATGGCGACGTTGAGCAGCACCGGCGCGAACCCCGGGACGGCGAAGCGCCGGTGGCTGGTCAGAAGGGCCATGAAGAAGGCATACAGGCAGACCAGCGGCAGGAAGGGGGCCATGACCGCGAGCAGCTTGAGGGCCAGGACGCTCTTGGCCCCCATGCCCGGGAGGCAGCTGGCGCCCAGGCAGGCCAGCCCGCCGACCAGCGCGAGCAGCCCCAGGCCCAAGGCCAACGCGGTGAAGACCAGGCTGGCCAGGCGGTTGGCGCCCTCCCGGTCGGACTTCTCGATGCGCTCGACGTAGACCGGCACCAGGCTGTTGGTCAGCGCCCCCTCGCCGAAGAGGTTGCGGAACATGTTGGGGATGCTGAAGGCCAGCAGGAAGGCGTCGCGAGCGGTCTGGGAGAGCACCGCCGTCAGGGCCATGTCGCGCAAGAGGCCCAGCGCGCGGCTGGCTCCGGTCAGCGCCCCGAAGATCCCGGCGCCGCGCAGCAGCTTGCGCGACTCCTCGCGACCAGACTCGGGCTTGTCCGCCGTGGGGCTCAAGGAGCTTCTCCGGACCGTTTGACCGGCCTGGATTCTACGCGCGGAATCGTTGCGGTCAAACCGCAGACGGACGGGGCGATGCCGGGCGCTCGAGGCTTCCCGGGAATCCTCCGGGCCGAGCCGCACCCGCGCCGCAGGAGGGCCCGGCTCCCGGTCATGCCGGCGGGTCGCTCCCCCGGAGGGGACCGATGCGGTTGCCGGCCGCCGGCGGCCAGGCTAGAATCCGGCCATGCTCAAGAGGCGGCGCATCGGCGTCCTGGGAGGCAGCTTCGACCCCATCCATTCGGGGCACCTCTCCGTCGCCCAGCAGATTTCCGACCGGCTCAGGCTCGACGAGGTGATCCTGGTTCCGGCGGGGGACCCGCCGCACAAGAGCCGCGAACGCCTGGCCCCGGCCGCCGACCGGTTGGCCATGGCCAGGCTCGCGGCGCATGGGCTGGCCCGGCTCTCAGTATCGGACGTCGAGATGCGCCGACCGGGACCCAGCTACAGCCTGGACACGATGCGGGAGCTCAAGGCCGAACTCGGCCCGGAGCACGACTACTTCTTCATCATCGGCGCCGACACCGTCGGGGAACTACCCTCCTGGCACCGCGCCGCCGAGTTCACCGCCGAGACCGGCTTCGCCGTCGCCGTCCGCCCGCGCTTCGAGCCGGACTTCGGAAGGGTCGAGCGGGAACTGGGCCCGGCCGCCGCGGCCAAGCTCCGCGCCGGGCTTGTCGAGATCGAGCCCTGCGACATCTCCTCGACGCTGGTCCGCGCCCGCATCGCCGCCGGAGAGGACGTCACCGGGCTGGTCCGGCGGGACGTGGCCGAGTACATCGTCCGCAAGGGGCTGTATCGCTGACGCTCGTCCTTGAGCAGAGCCTCGTCCATGCTGGACGCGGCCTTGCCGACGACCGCGGAAGGCGCCGACGACGACCCGGTTACGCCTGCGCCGGCCCCTGCCGCGCGAGCCACTCGGCCCGGCTGGCCTGCTCGTCGTCGACCAGTTCGCGGAGCGTGACCGCCCCCAGCCGCTCGCGCAGCTCCCGGTCGGCGCCGCCGAGCAGCGCTTCGATCCGCCGGTGGGTCTGGTCGGCGGCGGACGCCGGCAGCCGGAAGGTTTCCCCCGAGACCGCGTCCAGGATGCTGGCCACTGAAATCTTGTCGAGCGGCCGGCCCGGGACGTAGGTGTCGAGCTCCCCGGCCACCGGCACGAGCAGGCTCTTGGCCACCAGGGACTCCAGCGACTCGCGCACCGCGTACTCGGGGATGTCCAGGCGCTCGGAGAGCTCGTCGACCACCACGGTCTTCTCGCCGCGGGAGAAGCGCGCGGCCACCGCGGCGGCGGTGCGGATCGCGAAGTACACCCGGAAGCGCGCGCCGCGCCGGCGACGCTCGTGCTTGCGGGTCAGGTCCTCGTAGTTCTGGACCGTGAAGGCCACCGAGGCCCCGAAGAGCACCACCAGCCAGGTGTAGTAGAACCACAGGAAGATCATGGGGATGAGCCCCAGCGCCCCGTAGACGTTCTTGGTCACCGCGTACTTGACGTAGAGGTTGAAGCCCAGGGTGGCCAGGGCCCAGAGCACCGCGGCCAGCGCGGCCCCGGCCAGCGCCGGCTTCACCCGCACCCGGGTATTGGGCAGGATGCAGTACAGAGCCGTGAAGGCGGCCGTGGAGATGAGCATGGGCATGAAGAAGGCGACCAGGGGCTTGAGCCAGGCGAGGTGCTGAAGAACCCGGCCGATGCTCCCGGTCCCGATTTGGCTCACGGCGCTCAGCGAGAGGCTGGCGGCCACCAGGATCGGCGCCCAGAAGAGCACCGCCGTGTAGCTGATCACCCGGCTGAGAAGCGCCCGGCCGCGGGGCACGCTCCAGATCCGGTTGAAGGTCTCCTCCACCGTGTACATCAACGAGAGGACGATGAGCAGCAGCACCACGAAGCTGGTCGCCCCCACCGCCCCCGCCCGTTTCGCAGCTTGCCGATCTCGTCCTTGACCAGGTTCTTGATCTCGACGCGGCGCTCGACGGCGGTCTCTCCGCCGGCTTTGGGCGCGCCGGGAGCCGCCTGATCCGGATCGGCCCGGCCAGGGTCGGCCTGGTCGGGCTCGGACATGCGGACGCTCGCGCCGGCATCCACCGGAACGAAAAAGTCCAGCGCCTTGTCGATGACCTGCTCCCGTTGGGCCTCGAAGGCCGAAAGGGACAGCAGGGCCATGATCACCGCCATGATCGGCACGAGCGACACCAGTGACTTGTAGGCCAGCGCCGAGGCCCGCAGGGTGCAGTTCTTCTCCTGCACCTCGCGCCAGGTCTCGCGGACCAGCTTCAGGAAGTAGGCCAGGGCGCGCTTGCCGCGAGTCAGGCTGTCTTCCTCGGCTTCCAGCAGCTCCCGGACCTTGGCGTTGATCCTCTGGTGCGGCAGCCGGGTCTTGCTCTTCGGCTTCGATTCGGCCATGGGCGCCTCCTGGCGGGGCTGTCAGCTGCCGGTCACTCTCGACCGTTGACTGCAGACCGCTGACCTCCGCCGACCGACAACTACCGTCTCACTCCCACTCCAGCTCGCCGCGGAAGGAGACCTGCACCGGGCCCTCGAGCCTGACGCCGGTGAAGCGCCCGGCCTTCTCGGCGAAGTGGATGCGGAGATTCCCGCCGCGGGCCGCAACCGGCACCGGCGAGGAGAGTTTCCAGATGCGCGCGGCGGTCAGTGCGGCGGCCGAGGCTCCCGTGCCGCAGGCCAGGGTCTCGTCCTCAACGCCACGCTCGTAGGTGCGGATGGCCAGCCCCTGGCCCTGGCGGGTGATGAAGTTCACGTTGGTCCCGGCCGGCGCGAAGGCCGCGTGCCGGCGCAGGGCACGACCCAGGCCGACGATGTCGCAGTTCTCGAGGTCCCCGACGGGCACGACCGCGTGGGGCACGCCGGTCGAGAGGAACCAGAGTTCGACGGCCCGGCCGGCGAGGTCCACGTAGCGGGGCTCCGGCTCGGTGGGCTCGGGCATGTCGATGATCGCCCCGCCGGGAGTGACCTCCGCGCCGACCGGGCCGGCCCCGGTCAGGAAGCGCATCTTCGCCGGCGCGGCGCCTATGGCGTGCGCGTAGCTGGCGATGCAGCGCGCCCCGTTGCCGCACATGGAGGCCTCCGAGCCGTCGGCGTTGAGGTAGCGCATCCGGAAGTCGAGGCCGCCGGGCGCCGCCGGGGCCTTCTCGACCAGCAGCACGCCGTCGGCGCCAACGCCGGTGCGGCGGTGGCAGAACTTCTCGGCGAACCCGGCCAGGCGCTTCTCGGCAACCGCCCCGCCGCGGTTGTCGGCCACGACGAAGTCGTTCCCGGCGCCGTTCATCTTCCAGAAAGCGAGTTTCACGGACTCCTCCAGTCATGACGCGGGGGCGGGCATTCGCCCCGCCCCCGCTGATTATACCGGGCAGCTCTGCAACTGAAGGCTAATTTCCGCCCTCCGGGATCACGATCTTCTGGCCGATCTTGAGGACCGAATCCTTGGTCAGACCGGGGTTGACCGCCAGGATCTCGGTGTAGCGCGAGGACTTTCCCAGGTAGCGGTCTGCCAGGATGTAGAGGGTCTCGCCGGCCTGGACCCTGTGGACCCGCCCGGAGGGGACGGAGGCCCGGGCCGCGACCGGCACGCCGGCCGGGGCCGCGACATCGCCAGACGCCGGCGCGGCCGGCTTCTTGGTGGCGGACAGGGTCTGGACCCCGGTCTTCTTCTTGGGGGTCGAGGCCACGGCCGAGGCCGGCGCCTTTCCGCCCTGGTCCTCCGCTAGGCCCGCAGCCACCGGAGCCGCCGCGGTCTTGGTCGGAGCCTGGCCCGCCGCCGGCGCCTGCGCCACGGCCGGCACCTGCGGCACGGTCGGAGCGGAGGCCAGCCCGTCGGAGGCCCCGCCGGAGACCGGCCGGTCCATGGAACTGCCGTCCACCCCGAAGGTGCCCGGGGCCGAAGACTGCGATGAAGGGGACGATGGCGCCTGGCCCCAGTCCCTGGCGCCGTCCCGGGACGCATCGGGGCCGGTAACGGCCGCGGCGACCGCGCCGTCAGCCTGATGGTCCTTTTTGGAGACCGTCCTGCCCACCAGGATCACGCAGACCAGCACCGCACCGAGTACTATTCCGAGACCGACCTTGGCTTCGCTGCTCATCGGATCGCAACTCCCGCGCGCATGGCGCGCCCTGCCCCCCGATTCCTCCGCTCGTCACCACTGAAGACATCCCGTGCCCGGAGCGGTGCTCCTCCCTTCCCCTCCGATCCGCCCTTGGGGCGGCTGCAGTGCTCCTCTGGCTGTCTCTCAGGCGGTCTGGCTGCCGGGGACGGCGCGCATCCTCTGCTTGGCGAGTTCGCGCCGCGCCTCGCGCCAGTTCTCGAACTTCATGCCGACCCACGCGGCCACGATCGACGAGTAGGTGCCGACGATGATGCCGACCATGAAGACCAGTGCGAACGGCCGCAGCGTGCCGCCGCCCAGGATCAGCAGGCAGGCGGTCGAGATGAACACCGTGAAGCTGGTCAGCACCGTGCGCGAGAGGGTCTGGTTGATGGACAGGTCGATGATGTCGCTCAACTGGGCGCTGCGCATGGCCGCCCGGTTCTCGCGTATCCGGTCGAAGATCACGATGGTATCGTTGATCGAGAAACCGATGATGGTCAGCAGCGCCGCGACGATGACCAGGTCGATCTGCGCGCCGGCCAAGCCCATCCGGTTGGCCAGCATCAGCGCGCCGGCGGCCAGCATGGCGTCGTGGAACAGGGTCACGGCCGCGCCCAGACCGAAGCCGATCATGAAGTCGAAGCGCACCACGATGTAGAAGAACATGGCCAGCAGGCTGAAGCTGAAGGCCAGCACCGCCTTGCCGAGCAGCTCGCCGGCGGCCCGGCTGCCGATCCTGGACATCATTGGGAAGGGGTCGGTGGCGTCGAGCTTGATCCCGGCGGCGCCGAAGCCATCGCCGAAGAAGCCCTTGACCCCGGCCTTCCCGGCGGCCTTGTCCAGCGACTGCTGCTGCTCGGTGCTGAGCTGGCAGGAGACGCGGAACTGCCGGCTCTTGCCGGCCGCATCGGGCTCGTAGGCCTGCACGCCGAACTCGCCGATCCGGGCGTCGGCCCGGCCGATCTCCCGGTCGGCGCCCAGGTGCGCCTCCATGCGCTCCTTGACCGCGTCGGCCACCTTGCGGACCCGGGCGGTGTCGGCCGCCTCGGCCAGCTGGACCTGCACCTCCAGGCCGCCGGTGAAGTCCAGGCCGTACTTGTTGGGGGTCTGGACGAACAGGAAGATGGAGCCAGCCACCAGCAGGGCCGAGACCATCGCGGCCGCCGGGCTGAGCCGCATGAACGGGATCTTGGGCACGCCCACGACCTTCATCATCCTGAACTCGGTCACCCAGCCGCGGCCGTGCAGGTACTCCATGACCGCCTTGGTCACGTACAGCGCGGTGAACAGGTTGGTGAGCAGGCCCAGGGTCAGGGTCACGGCGAAGCCCTTGACCGTGCCGGTGCCGAACAGGTACAGGAAGAAGGCGATGATCATGGTGGTGAAGTTGGAGTCCAGGATGGTGATCAGCGCCCGGTCCTGGCCGGCCTTGAGGGCCAGCTTGAGCGGTTTGCCGCGGGCCTTCTCCTCGCGGACGCGCTCGAAGATCAGCACGTTGGCGTCCACGGCCATGCCCACCGCCAGGGCGATGCCGGCGATGCCCGGCAGGGTCATGGTGGCGCCCAGCAGGGACATGGCCCCCAGGATCAGCAGGATGTTGAGGCCCAGGGCCAGGTTGGCGGCCAGGCCGCCGGACAGGTAGTAGCAGGCCATGAAGGCCAGCACCAGGATGGCGCCGACCAGCGAGGCCCGCAGCCCGGCGGAGATGGAGTCCTCGCCCAGGCCGGGGCCGACCACCTGCATGCTCTCGCGGACCGGCTTGAAGGCCAGGCTGCCGCCGTTGAGCACCTGGGCCAGCTGATCGGCCTCGTCCTTGGTGAACCGGCCGGTGATCTCGAAGTTGCTGGAGAGACGGTCGTTGATGGTCGGCGCGCTCTTGACCACCCCGTCGAGCATGATGGCCATGCGGGTTTCCCCGTGCTTCATGCCCATGGGGTTGCCCTTGTCGGTGTGGTTCTCCATGGCCCGGCCGCCGGCGGCGTCGAGGTAGACCAGCACCTTGTGCCCGGTGCCCTCCCCGCCGATGACGATGGCCCGGGTCAGGTTGTCGCCGGTGGTCAGGGGTTTCTCGCGGAGCAGCAGCCGCTCGGAGGACACGTCCCGGTCGGAGGCGGCGTTGTCCCGGATCTCCTTGAGTTCCCGGATCATGAAGCCCGGGGCGGGATGCTTGGCCTCCAGGGCCGCAATCCTGGCGGACAGTTCGTCGTGCTTGGCCTTGTCGGCCGTGGGCACGGCCTCCAGCTGGCCGCGCAGTTCGCGGAGCTTGTTGTCCCACTCCAGCATGGCCTCCCAGCGCTGGGCCGAGCGCTGGTACTTGCCGCAGGCGTCGACATCCAGGAAGATCAGCCGGCCGGTCATCTCGATGACCCGCTGCAGTTCACTGACGTCCAGTTCCAGTTGTTCCCGGCGGAGCCGCCGCTCCTCCTGCCGGATGCTTTCGTCCTTCTCGGCTTGGCTCATCGGATCCCACTTCGCCGCGCCCATATGATTGCGGAGCCGGACGACGATCTCCGCCGGGGTGAGCAGGATGTTCTTGATGGGCACCTGGGCGATGATCCGGCCGTCGTGCGAGCCGGTCTGCACCGAGATTTCGCGGATGCCCGCGGCGTCGATGCGCCTGCGGATCACGCTGACCGCCCGGGTGACGTCCTGACCGCGCTGGGCCTTGAGAAGGTCCAGGCGTCTGGTCCGGCCCTCCGCGGTCAGCTTGTCCTTGAGCAGCGAAATCCGGTCGTCGTATTCCTTGACGGACACCTCGCCGGTGGCGGCCCGGCGGGCCTTCTCGGCCTCGTCGATCTTTTCCTGGATCCCCTTGGCGGCCGCCTCCGGGGTGCTCTTGAACGCGGCGTTGAGCTCCTCGATCTCGGCGATCTCCCGGTCGATGGCGCTGGTGTCGAGCTGGTAGCGCAGTTCAGCCCCGCCGCGAAGGTCGATGCCCATGGCCGGGCTGCGGAAGTGGAAGAACCCAGCCGCGGCCAGAGCCGTGGCGGCCGTCACCAGGAAGCGCCGCCCGTGTTCGTTGGCCGAATTCAGGGCCACGAAGAAGCCGGCCAGCACCAGGAAAGCCAAGCCCCAGCCGGCGATCTTGACATGGAGAGGCATGAGCTTCTTCAGCTCGACCTTGCGCTCGCCCAGTTCCTTCTCCAGGACGCGCACCTTCGTGGTGTCGTCCTTGATCGTCTGGATCTGCCCTTCGATCTGAGCAATGACCTTGGGGTCTTCCGTCCTGGCGCGATCGGCCTCCAGGCGCAGCACCGAGCCGGGGTCCTTGGCCGCCCTGATGCGCGTCTCCAGTTCGCCTATCTTGGTCGCGTGAGGCTGCTGGGCGACCCAGATGTCGCGTACCGTGAAGAGCTGCCAGCCCAGGCCAGCCACCGCCGCGAAGAAGAAGATCATTCCGAAGAGCTGTTTTCTGCCGCTGGTGATCATGAGTGCTCCCGAAAGCTCCAGAGCGCCCCTCCGGGGCGCCCGTTGCCGCCCCTACTGCTGCCGCTGCTGGTCCTTGAGGGCCTGGTCGCTGGCGGCCTGTCCCGCGGGACCGACTATCATCACGCTCTTGATGCGCATCCGCACGTCCTTGCGGGCATCGATGCGCAGGACCATCTCGTCGCCGCAGACCTCGGCGATCTCCGCGACGACTCCGCTGTTGGTGATCACCTGATCACCGACCTTCAGCGCCCTGATCATGGCCTGGCGCTGCTCCTCGCGCTTCTTGTTCGAACGGGACATCCACCAGAACATCAGGACCATCGCGCCAATGAGGATTATGAACGGGGCGTTATCCGCCAACGCGTTGCGCTGGGCCGGAGGAGTCTGCTGCTTGCCTTTGGGGTCCTCGCTTGTCCCGCTGCCGGTCACCGGGGTGCCCGGCGCAGCCGGAGACGCGCTGGGAACCGCCGGGGCCGCGGGAGCCGCCGGGGCGGCCGGAGCCGCGGGGGCGGCGGGAGCGGCGGCGGTCGTTGTGGGGTTCGCAGATTCAGCCATCGATTCCTCTTTCCTGACTTGTCCTTGCCTTCCGGCGCGCGCTCAGGCCGAGCCGTACGGCTCAAGCGCCGAGCGCTTCCACCCAGTGAAGCGGCCCTCCAGGACCGCCGAGCGCGCATCCCCCACGAGCCTCGTGAAGAAGCGCAGGTTGTGAGCCGAGCACAGCGTGCCGCCCAGAACCTCGCCGGCGGCCAGCAGATGCCTCACGTATCCCCGGCTGAAGCCGCCGGCGCAGGCCGGGCAGTCGCAGCCTTCCTCGATGACCGCGCGGTCGGTCCGGAACCTGGCGTTCTTCAGCCTGAGCTTGCCGCCGCGCGTGAAGACCTGCCCGCGCCGTCCATTCCGGGTCGGCAGCACGCAGTCGAACATGTCGGCGCCCAGCTCCACGGCGGTCAGAACATCCTCCGGCTCGCCCACGCCCATGACGTAGCGGGGCTTGTCCACCGGCAGGGCTGGCAGGGTGTATTCCAGCACTTCGCGGTAGACCTGCGGCCCCTCGCCCACCGAGAGCCCGCCCACCGCATAGCCCGGAAAGTCCATTTCCGCAAGCCGCTCGGCTGACCAGACCCTCAACTGGCGGTGTGACCCGCCCTGGACGATGCCGAAGAGCGCATTGCGGCCTTTCCAGGCGGCGCGACAGCGCTGGGCCCAGCGGACGGTGCGTTCGGCACTCTGCCTGGCCCGGTCGAACCCGGCCGGATACTCCAGGCATTCGTCAAGGCACATCATCATATCTGCGCCCAGGCGCTCTTCAAGCGAAATAACGCCCTCGGGGGTGAAGAGGTGTTCGCTGCCGTCGAGGTGACTGCGGAAGCGGGCCCCCTCCTCGGTTATCGCCGGAGCCAGGCTCACCGGCCGAGAGGCGAGCCGGCCGCCGTCCTCGCGCGCCCCATTCGCGGCGCCCCGGCCCAGGCTCCAGATCTGGAAACCGCCCGAGTCGGTGAGCATCGGGCCGCGCCAACGCGTCATCTCTTGAAGGCCGCCCAGCGCCGCGACAGCCTCGGCGCCCGGGCGCAGGGCCAGATGATAGGCGTTGGCCAGCAGCACCTGAACCCCGGAGGCCCGGAGCTGATCAGGCGAAAGGCTCTTGGCCACGGCCTGGGTGCCCACCGCCATGAAACAGGGAGTATCGAACGCCCCGTGCGCTGTGCTCGCACGCCCGGCACGGGCCGCATTGCCACTTCCGACAAGCAGCTTGAAGCTGAAGTCCGACGCAATGGCCTCAGACATGCGATCCAGTCCTTCGCAGAACACGTCCGCGCAAACGGCCCAAGAGAATAGCCTCCTCGTGGCCTCACCGCAAGCGATTATTCGTGGTCCAACGTACCCGCAGGAATATCACAGATTGCTGGCAACTAGTGGAGTCTATCGGTGTAAAAGAATCCACAGGTAGTCCACCCAGGGGGCCAAGGGAATGACACAGGATTCAGTAAGCACAGGACGAGGTGGTCGCCCATCCAACCAGCTCGCCGCAACGCTGCGCCAGGAGATCGCTACGGGGCGGTTGGCCGGGGGCGACTTCCTGCCCACTGAGCGCGAGCTGGCCATCAGGCACCAAGTGGCGCGCAAGACCGTCGGGCGGGCTCTGAACATGTTGGCGGCCGAGGGACTGATCCAGTCTTCGCCGCGCCATGGCCACAAGGTACTGGCGCGGGCCCACGACCCGGTGCGCGGAGCGCCCCTGGCCTACGTGCGCCACACCGTGCAGGAGCCGGAGCGTTGGGGCCCGCTTCACGGCCAACTGCTGACGGCGTTCGAGGCGATGGCCGGCTCACGAGGCTGGTCGCTGCTGGCCGTTACGTCGCGCGGCCGGGCCGTGGAGGAAGTCTTCGAACAGCTTCGCGCCGCGCGAGTCTGCGGGGCGATTCTCGACACCAACGACTCGGAACTGTTGCGCCTGGTGCGCGCCGCCGGAATGCCCGCGGTGATGGTCGATGCCTGGGTCGAGGGCTGCGGCTTCGACTCGGTGGTCCAGGACAGCTACCTGGGAGGGCTGCAGGCGGCCCGCTGGCTGCTCTCCAGAGGGCACCGGCGCATCGGCTGGTTCGGCGAGGTCGCCCGGAGCTTCCACAGCCGGGAGCGTTTCGGGGGCGCCGCCGCGATTCTGGGCGAAGAGGATCTGCACATCCCCGGCGAGTTCCGCGTCGACCCCTACGGCGAAGATGTCGACGGCGCGCTGCGCCGGTTGCTCGCGCGCCCGGACCGCCCCACCGGCGTGCTGGCCCTCTGGCGGGAGCAGACGCTCAAGCTGGTCGGAGCCGCGCGCGCCATGGGGCTGGAGCCCGGCCGGGACATCGACGTGGTCGGCTGGGCCACCGAGGAGCAGTACGAGGCCGAGTTCCGGGCCGCGCTCGCCGGCGGGCCGGTCCCGCCGGCCGCCGTCTGGAGCGTGCGCCAGATGGCCGAGGCGGCCATGCTCCGCCTGGTGGAACGCCGCGCCAATCCGGCCATGGCCCCCGTGCAGATCAGAATCCCGACACAGCTGCGCTTCGCGGACAACAAGGAGGTCTGAGATGAAAGCCCCCGTCCTCAGCATGTTCCTGGGCCTTGCCGCAGCAGCCTCCGCCGGCGAGGCCGCTTTCACCGCCAAGCCCTTGGCCGCCAAAGACGGTGACAGGGTGAAGATCAGCTTCACGCTGGCGGCGCCGACCGACGTGGAGATCGCGGTGCTCGGCGCCGACGGCAAAGTCGTCCGGCACCTCGCGGCCGGCGTCCTCGGCGCCAAGAACCCGCCGCCGGAGCCGCTCAAGGCTGGGCTCTCGCAGTCCATCGAGTGGGATGGGAAGGATGACTTCGGCAAGCCGGCGGCAGCCGCCAAGGTCCGAGTCCGCGCCGGCACCGGGGTCAAGTTCGGCCGGTTCGTCGGCTGCCAGCCGTATCTCGGCGGAGCCCAGTCCATCGCCTGCGACGAGGAGGGCAGCATCTACATCCAGTCCAACCCAGGCGGGGCGCACATCCGCGTCTTCGACTCCGAGGGGCGCTATCTGCGCGAGATCCTGCCGCTCCCGGCGGACCTTCCGCCGGAGGCCGCCAAGGGGCTGATGACCTGGGATGAGAACGCCAAGACCTTCCGCCCGCGCAACTCGAACGCACTCTGGCCCGGCTTCTACGGCGGAGCCAAGCTGATCCAGGCCTCGGCCAAGAACGGCGTGCTCTGTGCCGACTTCGCCCGCGTCTACCGCCTCGACCCGCGGGGCGGCGTTATCGGCGAGTCCATGGCCTCCCAAGACCTGTGGGGCGGGGCCAAGCGCGCCGGCTTCCCCGACAACAAGGAGGGCGGAGTCGGAGTGTGGATGGCCCTTAGCCCCGACGGCAAGCGCGCCTACCTCTCCGGCCCGTTCGGCGGCGCGGACGCCCCTCCCGGCCGGGTCTACCGCGTCGACCTCGACGGCAGGGACACCTGGAAGGAGTTCGTCACCATCAAGTGCGCCGGCAACTACCAGAAGCACATGGGCTACTGGGACACCTACTGGGGTCCGCGCAGCGCGGTGCAGGGCGTGGCCGTCGACGCCAAGGGCCGGGTCTACGTTTGCGACCGCGAGAACGGCCGCGTCGTGGCTTTCGATGAGGACGGCAAGGAGCTCGACTCCGTGACCGTGACCTTCCCCGAGCAGGTCGCCGTGCATCCGGCGACCGGAGCCATCTACGTCCTGCAGCGCGACCGGACTTCTTACGGCGACGCGCACGTCGTCCTCATGAAGTTCGACAAGCTCGGCAAGGACGCCAAGCCCTCGGCGACGCTCAAGCTCAGTCCCAAGACCCGCCGGCCCCAGATGGTGCTCTCCGCGGGCAAGAGCCGGTCGATCGTCTGGTTGACCGGCGTGCCCGAGGGCATGGTGGCCCTGGAGGACAAAGGGGCCTCCTTCGAGCCGGCCAAGACCGAGTACCAGCCACCGGCCGACCTGCCAGGCAACTGGGTGCGCTTCGCGGTGGACGCCACCCGCGATGAAGTCTACGTCCAGGACGGCGGCAACCGGATCTACCGCTTCGACGGCCGGACGGGGGAGGGGGGGCAACTCCGCAAGGACGGCAAGGTCTTCTACGCGACCGACGTCTCGGTCGGGTACGACGGGCTGATCTACTTCCAGATGGCGGCCGGCAAGAGCGAGGCCGCCCAGGACTACTCCGGCCCGCTGCACCGCTACACCCGCGACCTGCAGCCCGCGCCCTATCCGGGCGGCAGCCACGTGATCACTCCCTACATCTACAGCCGCTACGGCCACGGGCTCAACTGCGAGAAGGGCCTCGGCGTGGGCCCCAACGGCGAGGTCTACGTGAGCGTCATGTACAACTGGGCCAAGTACCTGGTCGGCGGCTTCGGGCCGGATGGCAAGCCGATGAAGGGCTCGTACCTGCGCTTCAGCGAGAGCAACTACAAGGCTGGTCAGGACAAGAACTGGGACTCGGGCGTCATCGGCCCGATCCCCGGCGCCAACGGCGGCGTGCGCGTCGACCTGGCCGGAAACATCTACGTCGGGATGCAGGCCGTCCCCGAGGGCTACGCGCCGCCGGCCGGCTTCGAGAAGGATCCGGCCTACGCCGGCGTCACCGGCAGCGTGGTCCGCTTCGGGCCCAAGGGAGGCGCGGTCCTGGGCGTTGCCGACGCCGTGAGCCAGCAGGCGGACGCGCCGAAGATCGCTCTCAATCGGAAGATGACCGCCGAGGGCGCCACCCGGGTCTACGAGGGCATCGCCCCCTTCAGCGGCAACTGGGCCAGCACCAGCGACTGCTGCGTATGCCGGGTGCCGCGCTTCGACCTGGACCGCTACGGGCGCCTGTACATGCCCAACGCCATCAGTAACTCGGTGCGCCTGGTGGACAACAGCAACAACCTGATCCTGGAGTTCGGCAAGTACGGCAACTTCGACTCGCAACTGGTGAACCCCAACACCGAGGCCGGCAAGGCGGGCAAGCCCACGGTGGCCACGCCCGAGGTCCCCCTGGCCTGGCCGACCGGCGTGGGCGCGAGCGACGCGCACGTCTACGTGAACGACAGCTACAACAACCGGGTGCTGCGCGCTGACCTGACCTGGAAGGCGGAGGAGAGTTGTGAGGTCAAGTGAGGCGGTGGAGGGTGGATGGAGGACGGAGGAAGGAACAGCTAACCGCAGAACCGAAGGACTTCGAATGCCGGATTCCGAATTGGCGTTGGGCTCCATTCTCCGGCGCCCGACATTCTGCGATCTGCCGCCCTCCGTTGTTCCATCCACCCTCCACCATTCAACTTCCACCAGACAGTTAGGAGCTTAGCCATGCGTCCCATCCTGATCTGCGCGACCATCCTGAACCTGGCGGTTGCCGCCTCCGCCGGCGAGTCCTCGTTCGCGACCAGACCCTCAACCGCCAAGGACGGCGACAAGGTGAAGATCACCTTCGCCCTGGCCGCGCCGACCGACGTGGAGGTCGCGGTGCTCGGCGCCGACGGCAAGGTGGTCCGCCACCTCGCCGCCGGCGTCCTGGGCGCCAAGAACCCGCCGCCGGCGCCGCTCAAGGATGGCCTGGCCCAGGAGCTCGCCTGGGACGGCCGCGACGACTTCGGCAAGCCCGCCGCCGGCGGCCCCTTCAAGGTCCGGGTGCGCGCCGGAACCCGGGCGGCCTTCGACGGCTTCGTCTGCGCCAGCCCCTACGCGCTGGCCAGGATCCGGGGGCTGGCCGTGGACAAGGCCGGCTGCCTCTACGTCCTGGAGCAGGCCTACGACAGCCACTTTCCGGGGCCCTACGACATCCGGGTCTTCGACCGCACCGGCCGGTACCTGCGCAACATCATGCCCTTCTCGGCGGAGATGAGGAAGGAGGACGCCGCCGCCTTCGCTGCCATCGAGGGCCCGGGCGGCGAGGTCCTGCCCCGCAACCAGTACAGCGTCTGGCCGTGCCTCGAGCCCATGGACCCGCTCCGGGGGCTGAAGATGAGCGCGACGCTCACCCCCGACGGGAACCTCATTCTGCACGACGAGCACTGTTCGCAGATCGGTCTCCTGCGCGCGGCTGACGGCACGGTCGCCGGCGGCAAGTTCCTGTCGAGCCCCTGGCCGACGGGAGTCAAGGTCCAGCGCAGCGGCGGCTCGCCGGTCCTGGCGCTGACGCCCGACGGCAAGACCCTCTACGCCACGGCCTTCGCGGCCGCGCCGCCCAAGGGGCAGAGGCTCCACCCCGACTGGCCGGAGGGCCGGGTCTACAAGTTCGAGATGGACAAGCTCGGCCAGAGCGGCGGAAAGTTCGCCGACGTCGAGCTGCCCGAGCAGCTTCCGGGGCTCGACGGCGGCTGGACGCCGGCGCAGGCCACCTCCGCGCTGCGCGGGCTGGCCGTGGACGCCAAGGGCAGCGTCTACGTCTGCGACGCGGCCGCCGGCAAGGTCCACAAGCTCGACGCCGCCGGCAAGGAGACCGGCGCGGTCGAGGCGCGCTTCGCCCATCACGCGGCGGTCAGCCCGAAGGACGGGGCGCTCTACGTCCTGACCTGCGCGTCGCCGGGGCGCAAGGGCGAGAAGAAGCTCATCAAGTTCTCCGGCGGCGAGTCCGGCGCCAAACGCCTGGCCGAGCTCGACCTGGGCGCGGCCGAGACCTCGCCCATCCTGGCCGGCGACTTCAGCGGTGAGAAGGCCGTCCTCTGGGTCGCGGGCGCCGGCCCGGGCGGCGGGCTGCTGCGCATCGAGGACGGCGGCGCGGAGCTCAAGGTCCTCGATGACCTGTGCGCGCGGGCCGACCCCCTGACCTCGCTGGGGGCGGTGGACAAGCTCACGGTGGACTACGCTACCGACGACCTGTACATCAACAGCGGCTGGAACCGCACCGCGCGTTTCAACGGGATCACCGGCAAGTACACCGGGCCGCTCAAGGACGGCAAGCCCGACCACCTGGTGGTCACCGACACGGCCACCAGCCCCGACGGCTACGTCTACGTGCAGCGCGGGCCGAGCTACTCCGGCCCGGTCGAGCGCCTGGACCGCGAGCTCAAGCCCGCGCCGCTGGCCGGCGGCAAGTCGGTGCTGGGCAGCGTCTACGCCCGCTACGGGGCCGGCTACTGCGAGAAGGGCATCTGCGTCGGCTGGGACGGCAAGCTCTACGTCACCGGCATGTACGACTGGGCGCGCTACGCGATCTTCGCCTTCGGGCCGGACGGCGCGCCGCTCGAGGGCCCCTGCCTGGTCGGCGGGGTCAAGTCCAAGGAGGCGGTGAGCTCCGGGTTCAAGAGCTGCATCGCCGGCCCGCTCTACGACCGCTGCGGCGGACTGCGCATCGACCAGGCGGGGGACCTCTACTTTGGCGCCCAGGTCCTGCCCGAGGGACACGCCCGGCCGGCCGGGTTCGAGAAGGACCAGGGCTACGCCGAGATGGTCGGCAGCGTCATCAAGATCAAGCCGGGAGCCGTCCTCCGGGACGAGAACCGGCGCACCAAGTCGCTGGCCAAGTTCGAGGGGGCACTGACGGTCTATCCGGAGCTCGCGCCCTTCAGCGGCTGGCGCCGTTCGGACTGCTGCGTCTGCCGAACGCCGCGCTTCGACCTGGACCCCTACGGCCGGCTGGTCCTGCCCAACGCGATCACCTGCCGGGTGCGGGTGGTGGACAACGCCGGCAACGAGATCCTGGCCTTCGGCGGCTACGGCAACTTCGACTCGCAATACGTTCCCGAAGGCGCCAAGGACGCGAAGCCGCTCGTCGCCAGGCCGGAGGTGCCGCTCGGCTGGGCGCTGGGCGCCGGGTTCTCGGAGAAGAAGATCTACGTGGCCGACCTCCAGAACCGCCGGGTGGTGCGCATGGACATCAAGCACGGTTCGGAGGAGACGTGCGAGGTGAAGTGACGGGAAGGCACCAAGGGACTGAGGCACCAAGGCACTGAGGCACTGACGGTTGCAGGAGACAAGAAGAATGATACTCCTACGGGCACGCCCTACTTGGACTAAGTGCCTCAGGGCCTTAGTCCCCCAGTGCCTCTGCGCGGCACTGGCCGCCTCGGCCGCCGAGCCCGCCCCCAAGCCGCCCGCCCCGCCCGCGGCCCTGGCCGCCCCGGCGCGGCTGGGCGCGCCCGAGCTTCAGGCCGAGACCTGCTTCCAGGTGCTCGACTGGAACGGCGACGGCGCCCGCGACATCCTGCAACGCTCGCGCGGCGGCGACCGCGGCTGGCTCTTCATCAACAAGGGCACGGACCGGGAGCCCTGGTTCGAGTTCCCCGAGCGGCTGCCCTGCAACTTCTCGGAGCTCGAGAAGAAGTACATCCACCAGATGAGCGACTACTGGGCCTCGGACTTCGACGGCGACGGCGACCTGGACATGGTCTTCACCGTGGCCGACGGCGGGACCGGCGGGCTGATGGTCGCGGTCAGCCTCGGCGAGCGGAAGTTCGCCTGGCTCCAGGACGGCGTGGTCCTGCCGGGCACCAAGGGCACCGGGACGATATGCGCGGCCGACGTCGACGGCGACGGCCGGCCGGACGTCTACCAGCAGCGCGACAAGGGCGGGCTGGTCCTGCACCGCAACCTCACCGAGAAGGAGAAGTTCGCGGTCGGTCCGGAGGAGTCGGTCCTGGACGCCGCCGGCAAGCCGGTCGAGGCGCCCAGCCCGTACCCCGCGGACTTCGACGGCGACGGGACTCTCGACCTGGCCAGCGTCACCAAGGCCGGGGCCTTCATCCACATCGGCGTGCCGGGGAGCAAGGGATTGGCCTTCAAGCCGGCGGCCGCGGCCGTCGACGAGACCGGCAAGCCCATCCCCGGTGGCCAGGACGTCAACGTCCTCGACTGGGACCTCGACGGCCAGCCCGATCTGCTCGTGCTCGACGAGTCCTGCGCCGTGCGCTGCCACCGGGGCCTCAAGAAGGGCCAGACGGGCTTCGAGGCGAAGGCGAGCCTCGTCCACGGCACGGCGCTGGCCCGGGCCGACGAGTCGCCGATCCCCAGCCTCTTCGACTGGGACCGCGACGGCCGGGCCGACGTCCTGCTGGGCGCCAACTGCGACGTGCTCTGCGGCCACGTGACCCCCTGGGCCCGCGCCTACCGCAACACCCTGGGCTGGCGCTGTCCGCTCGGCGACGGCGGCTTCGTGGCCGACGGCGGGGGCAAGCCGATCAACCTCAACCACTACGACGGCCGGGGCTCCAACGTGACCGCCTGCGACTTCGACGGCGACGGCCGGATGGACGTCCTCTGGGCCACGTCGGTCGGCGACAAGAAGCTGGAGGTCCGCCTGCTTCGAGGCGACGCCGACTCGCCCCGGAAGTTCAAGGCCGCGCCCGACAAGCTCCTGACCATCGAGGCGGGCGACTCCACTTACCCCGGCGCGCGCGCCTGGGCGGCCGACTGGAACGGCGACGGCAAGACCGACCTGGTCATCCACTGCTGGTCCTACGGCGCGGCGCGCTTCCGCCTGTGCCTGAACGCGGGCACCAGCCAGGAACCGAAGTTCAGCGAGCCGCAGGACCTGGAGGTCGGCGGCAAGCCGCTGACCGGCCGCGGCGGCAGCTGCTGCGTCGCCGACTGGGACGGCGACGGCCGGCCGGACCTGCTCGTGCTCTCCAACCAGCCCGGCGCCCGGCCGTGCCTGCTTTGGCTCAGGAACGCCGACGGCTCGGCCAAGCTGGTAGTTCCGCCGGGTGCGCCGGTGACCTTCGACAAACACGGCTTCATGACCGGCGTCGAGATCGCGGTCGGCCCCGGGGGCGGGGCGATCCCGCTGGCCGGCAACATCGCCGCCGGCGACTTCGACGGCGACAGCGTGACCGACCTGGTGGTCGGCCAGGGCTACTCCTACGGCTTCTACTGCCTGTCCGACGCGCGGCTGTGGCTGCTGCGCGGCACGACCAAGACCGCACCGCCGCCGGTCCGCGACCTGACCGCCAAGGAGGCCACCGAGGTGAGCGTGATGCTCTCCTGGACGCCGCCGGCCGGCGCCGTGCGCACTGAGGTGCGCTACTCGCTCCAGCCGATCGACGAGGCAACATGGTCCCGCGCGACGCCGGCGAAGGAGAAGCCGGAGGGCGGCGCGGTCACCGTCGCGGGCCTCGAGCGCGGCCGGATCTACCACTTCGCGGTCTGCAGCTTCGGGCCCGGCGGGGAGCGCTCGGCGGTCTCCAACTGCCTGATGGCCCCGACGCTGCCGCTCAAGGTCGCGGTCCTGGCCCAGGGCATGCCGGCCCAGGCGCTGGGGGTCGGGAGCTACTCCGGCTGCGTCGACCTCACCGTCCGCGGCGGGACGCCGCCGCCGGTGCCCGTCGACGGCCGGGGCCTTCGCAACCAGTGGGTGCCGCCGGAGCACAACCAGAGCGACACCATCGACTCCTACTTCAAGTTCGACCTGGCGCCGCTCAAGGGCAAGACCGTGCGCAAGGTCGTGCTGACCCTGACCCGCACCGAGGGCGCCCTGCACGGCGACAAGCGCGTGCTCTGCCGCGAGGTGCTCAAGAGCTGGGAGCCGGCGACCGTGCGCTTCGAGACCCGCGACGGCGCGGCCAAGTGGACCAAGGCCGACTGGGGCGAGGCCCTGGTGGACGTCGACTCCGAGCCGATCTTCGGCCGCAAGCGCTGGGAAGCGACCGACGCGGTTTCGCGCCTGCTCAAGGGGGAGCGGCCGGTCCTGAGCCTGCAGCTCCACGGCGGGCCCTACGGCACCGGCAACACCTTCCACGACTCGGAGAGCAAGGAGGCCGGCGCCCGCCCGAGCCTGATGGTGGTGTTCGAGGAAGGCAAATAGGCGAGAGAACCGACGAGAGGCGCAAGCTCAAGTAGCCTGCCAGCAGAACAGTCGGGCCGGAGGCTTCCAGGCATCAGCTGGATCGCTGCCCGGAACCCCGGCCGCTGAGGTTGATTCGCACGGGTGCGCGCGTATCATTCCTCCCAGCAGCGAGGAAGGACACACCATGAGCTTCGAAGAGCCCACCCCGGCCGCCGGCCTCCCACAGCGCAAACTCGGCACGGTCAAGATGTTCTGCCGTTGCGGGCAGAAGGTGCGCATCAGCCTGCCGTCGCCCAAGCCATCCGGGCGGTGCCCGAGATGCGGCCACGTCTTCGTCCTGCCCCAGGTCCCCATAGAGTACCAGCCGCCCTCCGCGACACCGGCGGCGGCTGCGGCGGTCCCCCGACCGGCCCAGACACCGACAGCCTCGTCCGCCGCCGGCCCGACGGCTGCGGCGCCCAGCTCTCCCGGAGCTTCGCGATGACCGCCACCGCCTCCGCGCCCGCCGTCCGGCACTTCCTGCGCTTCGACGACTTCACCCGCGAAGAGGTCGAACACGTCCTGTCGCGGGCCGCGGTCATCAAGGACCGCTTCAAGCGCTACCAGTGCTACCAACCGCTGGTCGACCGCACCCTGGCCATGGTCTTCGAGAAGGCCAGCACCCGCACGCGGGTCAGCTTCGAGGCCGGCATGTACCAGTTGGGCGGCTCGGTCATCCACCTGACCACCGGCGACTCGCAGCTCGGCCGCTCCGAGCCCATCGAGGACACCGCCCGGGTCATCTCCCGGATGGTGGACATCGTCATGATCCGGACCTTCGGGCAGGAGAAGATCGTGCGCTTCGCGGCGCACTCCCGCGTGCCGGTGATCAACGGCCTGACCAACGAGTTCCACCCCTGCCAGGTGCTGGCCGACATCCTGACCTTCGTCGAACACCGCGGACCGATCGCCGGCCGGACGGTGGCCTGGATCGGCGACGCCAACAACATGGCCTACACCTGGCTGCAGGCCGCGCGGCTGCTCGGCTTCCGGGTGAACGTCTCCACCCCGCCGGGCTACGCGCTCCAGCCGGAGCTGGCACCCGCCGGCGACCACTTCCGGACCTTCACCTCTCCGGCGGAGGCGGCTTGCGGCGCAGACCTGGTGACCACCGACGTGTGGGCCAGCATGGGCTTCGAGGCCGAGAACCAGGCCCGCCGCTCGGCCTTCGCCGGCTGGCAGGTCAACGCGGAGCTCATGCGCCAGGCACGGCCGGATGCGTTATTCATGCACTGCCTGCCGGCGCACCGCGGCGAGGAGGTGGCTGCCGAGGTGCTCGATGGGCCGCAGTCGGTGGCCTGGGACGAGGCCGAGAACCGCCTGCACGCCCAGAAGGCCCTCCTTGAGTTCCTGCTGCTCGGGCGCAACGTCAAGTAGACCGCCCCCGCCACCCCGGCGCAGTCCCTTTTTGAATGGCTTTTGCCGGCGCCACTGGTTAGAATAACCCAGACACCGGAGAGCAGAGAAGATGATCCGATTCCTCGTGGCGACAGGCGTGGCGGTCGGGCTGGCTGCATTGGCGGCCGGCTGCGGCGGAGACAGCCAGGTTCCGACTGCGCCGACGGGCAAGGGCCAACCCCCCAAGGGCGGCGGCCCCGTGGTGATCATGCCCGACGAGGCCCCCCGCATCGTGGTTGAGGCCGAGGCAGCCACGGACGTCCAACCGCATTTCAAGGTCCTGGAGGACTCCGAGGCCTCCGGCGGGAAGAGCCTGACCGTGCCATCCAAGGGCTGCAACGGGGAGCATCACCAGCACATCGCCAAGGAGGAGACCGACCCGGAGCGGACCAAAGGATCGGCGGAGCTCGCGTTCCGGGCCGAGAAGGACGGCGAGTACATCCTGTGGATCCGCAAGTGGTGGTGCTGCTCCTGCGGGGACTCCTTCACCCTGCAGCTGGACGACGGCAAGCCCTTCGTCTTCGGCAACGACGGCACCACCCCGCGACACTGGGCCTGGCTGGCTTACCAGGAGGCCGGTGAGCCGCGCAAGTTCAGGCTCTCGGCCGGCCCTCACAAGCTCGTCTTCAGAAACCGCGGCGAATCCGGCTTCCGGATCGACCAGGTGCTCTGGGCCGCCGACCCCAAGTTCGTGCCTCAGGGCAAGGAACTGGCGCCAGCGGCACCGGCCGTCCCGGCGGTCCCTAAAGGCCCAACCGGCGGCTGACGATACAATAAAGCAGTAGTTTCAGCAGGAGAAGGACTTGGTTTCCAAGCGAGGCGGCAAGGGTTCGCAGGGCAAGAAGAAGGTGCGCCGCGGCCGGCGCTGGCTGCTGGGCCTGGGCCTCGACGGCGCCGACGGCCATGTGCGCATCACCCGGGGGGAGAACTTCCGCCTCTTCGGGGGCTCCAGGGAAACCCACGAGCACATGCAGGAAAAGGTCATCCGGTTCAATGAGGAGGTGGCCAAGCGCCACAAGACCCTTGACCAGCTGACCAAGCCGGAAATCGACGACATCGCCCACAAGGTGGGCATGAAGGACTAGAATCACAGGGTCGAGCGAGGGGAAGGAGCGGCAAGTCATGCCAGGCTGGAGTCCGAGAACGGGTTCATCCAACAGGGGCGGGGCCGCCCAGGTGGTGGTCGTGCTGCTGGTCATCGCCCTGGTGGCCGGCGGTGCATTCCTGATCTTCAGGGGCAAGGGCAAACCGTCGGACGAAAGCGTCCCCGGCGGTCCGGCCAGGCCGGTCGTGGACAAGACCTCCCCGGCGCCCGTCGAGAAGCCAGCGCCGGCCCCGACCGGTCCGGTCAAGCCCGCGGATCCCGTGCCGGTTCAGCCGGCAGCCCCGACCGCGGCGGCCCTGGCCGAACTGGACGGGCTCTACAACGCCCAGTTCCTGGAGGAGTCCACCAAGGACCGCAAGCAGTGGGAGACGCTGCGCAACCGCTACTCCGAACTGCTGCTCAAGATCGACGCCCCGGCCGAGCGCAAGCCGGTGGTCGAGAAGCTCAACAAGCTCAACGAGAAGGTGCTCTTCTCACGCGACTACATCACCGCCGACAGCGTGGCCCACAAGGTCGAGGCGGGCGAGACCATCGAGAAGATCGCGCTGGACAGCGGCCTGCCCCGGGACTGCTCCGGATCGATCATCCGGATCAACCGGACCTCGCCCCTGACCATCCGGCAGGGCGAGAGCCTGAAGGTCATCAAGCCCCTCAAGATGGACCTGCGGGTCAGCAAGAAACACCTCCGCCTGACCGCCTATCTCAACGGCTACTTCTTCGGCGAGTTCCCGG
>JAKLDR010000071.1 GCA_022703445.1 Planctomycetota bacterium
CTGCCCGACC
The DNA here is from genome assembly GCA_022703445.1 of Planctomycetota bacterium. Taxonomy (GTDB): domain Bacteria; phylum Planctomycetota; class SZUA-567; order JAKLDR01; family JAKLDR01; genus JAKLDR01. Next base: position 11 of record JAKLDR010000071.1, read on the forward strand.
GGGGCCATCTCGGAGGTCGATCACGAGATCGGCGTCGTGGAGATCGGCGCCCGCGTCTTCGGGGCCTCCACTGTAGGGGCGGGTTTGAAACCCGCCCCTGCACCCGCGGAGGAGCCCAGGGAGATCGGCTTTGCCTGCGGGGTGCTCAAGGTCGGCCAGCCCATGTCGCCGCCGCTCATCCGGGCGGTGAAGAAACGCGCGCCGGGCGGCGGGGTCACCATCATCGACTGCCCGCCGGGCACGTCCTGCCCGGTCATCGCCGCGGTGCGGGGGGCCGACTTCGTGCTGCTCGTCACCGAGCCGACACCCTTCGGCCTGCACGATCTGACCCTGGCCGTGGAGACGGTCCGCAAGCTCGACCTGTCCTTCGGGGTGGTCATCAACCGCTCCGACGCGGGCGACGGCCGGGTCACCGACTACTGCCGCCGGGAGAAGATCCCGGTGCTGCTCGAAATACCCGAAGACCGCCGGGTGGCCGAGGCCTACTCGCGCGGCGAGGCCATGGTGGAGGCGCTGCCCGAGTACCGGCGGGCCTTCGAGCGCCTGTGGGCCGGAATTCCGGATCCGGCGGGAAGACAAGGGAGGAACCAGACATGAACGTCGCCGTGCTGGGGGCCAGCAACAAGCCCGAACGCTACAGCTTCAAGGCCGTGAGCCTGCTGGCCGAAAAGGGCCACGCGGTCTTCCCGGTGAACCCGGCGATCGCCGAGGCCGCCGGACGACCCGTATTCAAGCGCCTGGCGGACATCGCCGCGCCGCTCGACACCATCACCGTCTACCTCGGCGCCGAGCGGTCCTCCCCGCTGGCGGAGGAGATCCTGGCCGCGCGGCCCCGGCGGGTGATCTTCAACCCGGGCGCGGAGAACCCGGAACTGGCCCAGCGCCTGGCGGCCGCCGGCGTGGAGACGCTCAACGCCTGCACCCTGGTGATGCTGGGGACCGGACGGTTCGACCGCTCCGGTGCCGGGAGCTGAACCGTGTTCCTGCGCCTGATCCTCAACCAGATGCGGCACAAGTGGGGGGTGACGCTCCTGCTGGTCCTGGCCATGACCGCGCTGGTGACGCTCTACGTGTATCTCGTCAACAGCGCCGGGTTCTCCAACCGCTCCATGGAACTGATCATGAAGAACATGGGGCACAACCTGATCATCCTGCCCGAGGCGGCCGACCCGGGCGACTTCCACCTCTGCACGGAGCGGCAGATCCCGTTCCCCGACGAGGTGGCCGCCCGGATGGCCGACCGCCAGGAACTGGCCTCGAAGTACTACGCCTCTGTGCTGCAGACGCGCGAGAAGATCGGCGACGCGCAGGTGGTGCTCACCGGCATCGCCCCGGTGCACCGCGGGGACGAGACCGCCGAGAAGGCCCACCTGGTGGCGGACGTGCCCGCCGGCCACGCCCGGCTGGGCGCCGGCGCGGCCCGGCTGCTGCGGGCGGCCCCCGGCGGGGAGGTCACCGTGCGCGGGAAGGTCTTCCGGATCGAGAAGGTCCTGCCCGTGCTGGGGGAACTCGACGACAGCCGGGTCTACATCCCGCTCGGCGAGTGCCAGGAGCTGCTGGGCATGCCCGGGAAGATCAACGCCATACTCTCGTTCCTCTGCCTGCACGGGACCACCCAGGAGGGCATGGACCGGTATCAGCAGGAGAAGATGGGGCGGCTCTTCCCGGGCTACCAGGCCATCAGCAAGCTGCGCATCGCCCAGGGGCGCTCGCTGGCCCGCGTGACCACCAGCCGCTACCTGTACTGCCTGCTGGCGCTGGTGACCTGCATCACGGTGATCGTCATCACCGTGACCGGCCTGCAGGAGGTGGCCGAGCGGCGGCAGGAGACGGGCATCCTCCTGGCCATGGGGACGGGCTACCCGTACATCGTCGGCCTCTACGTCCTGAAGATGCTCGTCCTGGCCGGGGTTGCGGCACTGGTCGGATTCGTGGGCGGTTCCCTGCTCGCCAAGGCGCTGCTCGCGCCGGTGCTGGCGGTGAACACCCAGGCCATGGGCGTGGTCTGGGCGCAGTTCCCGGGCGTGCTGGGCCTGGCCGTGCTGGTGGCCGTCGCCGCCACCGCCCTGCCGATGCTCAAGCTGGTGCGCACCGATCCGAACCTGGTTCTGACGGAGGAGTAGGCCGATGCTGGAACTGTGCGGCGCGACCAAGGTGTACCGCAAGGGCTCCCGGACGATCCGGGCGGCCGACGGGCTCAGCCTGACGGTGAAGCCCGGGGATTTTCTGGTGATCCACGGGCCGAGCGGCAGCGGCAAGAGCACTCTGCTGCTGATGGCCGGCGGGATGCTGCCGCCTGACAGCGGCCAGGTCCGCTTCGGGGGCGAGGACCTCTACCGCTGGGGCCCGGCGCGGCGCAACCGCTACCGCCGGGAGCAGGTGGGCTTCGTGTTTCAGCGGTTCTTCCTGATCCCGCACATCACCGTGTACGACAACATCCGGCTGCGCTACAGCCTGCGGGGCGCGGCCGCCGGGGCCGCCGAGGGCATCGCCGCGCTGGCCGGCCGCCTGGGCATCGCGGAGCGCCTGGGGCATTACCCGGGGGAGCTGAGTGTGGGCGAGCAGCAGCGCGCGGCGGTGGCCCGGGCGCTGGCCGGCGCGCCCGGGGTGGTCCTGGCCGACGAGCCCACCGGCAACCTCGACCCGGACAACGCCGCGATCATCATCGATTGCCTCCGGGAGGAGGCCCGCCAGGGCCGCTCGGTGGTCATGGTCACCCACAACCCCGCCTTCATCGCCATGGGCACGGGCGAGGTCCATCTGGTGGCGGGCCGCGCCGTCGAACCGGCGAAAGGAGCCTGAACTTGAAAGTCGGAATCATCCGCTGCCAGCAGACCGAGGACATCTGTCCCGGGACAGCATGCCTGGCCTGCGCCCGGGAAGGCAAGCAGGCCTTTGGGAAGACCAGGGCCGTTGAGGTGGTCGGCTTCATATCCTGCGGCGGCTGCCCCGGCAAGAAGGCCGTGGCCCGTGCCCTGGACATGGAGAGACGCGGGGCGAAAGCGATCTTCCTGGCTTCGTGCATGACCCGCGGCCTCCCCTGGGACTACGTGTGTCCGCATTTGGGGCGGATCAAGAAAAGCCTTCGTGGAAACCTGAAGGCGGATACCAAGGTCTTCGATTGGACGCATTCCTGATGAAAGAACTCGTGGTCATCAGCGGCAAGGGCGGCACGGGCAAGACCAGCGTGCTGGCTTCGTTCGCGGCCCTGGCCGAAAACGCCGTTTTGGCCGACTGCGACGTCGACGCGGCCGACCTGCACCTGGTGCTCTCCCCGGAGATCAGGCGGCGCGAGGAGTTCCGCAGCGGCCGCGAGGCGGTCATCCGCCAGACCGACTGCATCGGCTGCGGGGCCTGCCTGGCCCACTGCCGCTTCGAGGCGGTGCGGCGGCTGACCGCCGACGGCCTGCGAACCGCGGCGGGCGGGAGCGGGGCCTCCTGCCTGGACTGCGACTTCTGCGAGCGCTCCTGCCCGGTCCGCAACGCCGTCGTGGTCCGGGAGATGCGCGAGTCCCTGGGGGACGGCCGCGAGGCGGTCTTCATGATCGACCCGGCCGCCTGCGAGGGCTGCGGGGTCTGCGTGCGTTTCTGCCCGGTGAAGGCCATCGACTTCCCGGAGCGGCTCTGCGGCGAGTGGTTCGTCTCCGACACCAGGTGCGGGCCGATGGTCCACGCCAGGCTGGGGATCGCCGCGGAGAACTCCGGCAAGCTGGTTTCGACCGTGCGGCGCGAGGCCCGGCGCATCGCCGAGGAACAGGGCCGGGGGCTGGTCCTGGTGGACGGCCCGCCCGGAATCGGCTGCCCGGTGATCGCCTCGGTGACCGGGGCCACGCTGGTGCTGGCCGTGACCGAGCCGACGCTCTCCGGCCGGCATGACCTGGAGCGCGTTCTGAAGCTCGCCCGGCACTTCGACATTCCGGCCATGGCGGCCGTCAACAAGGCGGACATCAATCCGCAGGCGGCCGGCGAGATCGAACTCTTCTGCCGGGAGCACGGCGTCGGTTTCGCCGGGCGGATACCCTACGACCCGGCGGTGACCCGCGCCCAGCTGGCCGGGAAGAGCGTGGTGGAGATGCCCAGGGACTCCGGCGCCGCCGGCGCCATCCGGGACATCTGGCGGGGCGTGCTCGGCAGGCTCGAGGAGACCGGAAAGTAATGTCGACACCGAAGAAGCCATCGGGCTGTTCCTCCTGCGGCGAGAAGTCCTGCGCGGCGGCCGGCCGCCGGCCGGACGAGTCGCCGGAGGAGTTCGCCGACCGGCAGAAGCTCGCCCGGAATCTCTGCGGCATCCGGCACAAGATCCTGGTCATGTCCGGCAAGGGCGGCGTGGGCAAGAGCACCGTGGCCGCCAACCTCGCCGCGGCCATGGCTGCGGACGGGCTCAAGGTCGGGCTGCTCGACGTGGACTTCCACGGGCCGAGCATCCCGCGGCTGATGGGCGTCGAGGGCCAGCGCGCCGGGGTCGGGCCGGAGGAGATGCTCCTGCCGGTCCGCGGGGCCGGCGGCGTGCTGGTGATGAGCATGGGCCTGCTCATGGCCGGGGCCGAGCAGGCGGTGATCTGGCGCGGTCCGCTCAAGATGGGCGTGATCAAGCAACTGCTGCGCGACACCGCGTGGGGCGAACTCGACTGCCTGGTCATCGACTCGCCCCCGGGCACCGGCGACGAGCCGCTCTCCGTCGCCCAGCTCGTCCCGGACGCCGACGGGGCGGTGCTGGTCACCACGCCCCAGGACCTTTCGACCGGCGACGTCCGGCGCTCGGTGACCTTCTGCCGTCAGGTGAACCTGACCGTCCTGGGCATCATCGAGAACATGAGCGGCTTCCTCTGCCCGCACTGCGGGAAGGAGACCCCGCTCTTCAAGACCGGCGGCGGCCGCGCGCTGGCGGAGGAGATGAAGGTCCCCTTCCTGGGCAGCCTGCCCATGGACCCGCGGGTGGTCGAGACTTCCGACGAGGGCCGGCCCTTCGTCCTCGCTCACCCCGATTCGCGGGCCTCCGGCGCGTTTCTGACGGCCGTGTCCCCGGTGCTCCAAATGGTCAAGCAAGGGAAAGAGACGTAGTCATGCTCATCGCCGATGGGGGCAAATGTGAGCACTGAGCCCCAGCCTGCGCTGGGACGCTCGTTCGGGCACGCGCGCTGCATCATGTGCGGCAGCGAGAACTCGTCGTCGTTGGGGTTGGTGTTCCGGCCCAGCGCGGATGGCGGCGTTGCGGCGGAATTCAAAGGCCATGCCGGTTTGCAGGGCTATGAAGGCCTGCTGCACGGCGGCATTGCCAGCGCCCTGCTTGATGCTGCGATGACGAACTGTCTCTTTCGTCACGGCGTCAAGGCCGTGACTGCCAGACTGGCAGTGCGATTCCGCGCGCCGATCCCATTCGGGGCAACGCTTATCGTCCAGGCCCGGCCAATCGTGCTGCGGCCGCCACTGTACAAGCTGGCGGCAGAGTTGGTGGATAATGGAAGGGTCTCGGCCGAAGCCGAGGCTCAGTTCATGTCGTTCCCGGACGTCCAGGAGACCAAGCCAAGAGAGGAGCCGTGATCATGCGCATCGCAATCCCCGTGGCGGAGGGTCGCCTCTGCCCGCATTTCGGCCACTGTCAGGAGTTCGCCCTGATCGACGTGGACGAGAAGACCAAGTCCGTCACCGCCCAGCGGCGCGAGACCCCTCCGCCGCACGAGCCCGGGGTGCTGCCGCGCTGGCTGGCCGGCGAGGGCGCCAACGTGATCATCGCCGGGGGCATGGGCGCGCGGGCCCAGGGCCTCTTCGCCCAGTCGGGCATCAAGGTGGTGGTCGGCGCGCCGGCCGAGCCGCCCGAGGACGTGGTCAAGGCGTACCTGGCCGGCACGCTGCAGACCGGCGGCAATCTCTGCGACCACTGAGGCGGGGATGGCGCGCGACACGGTCCGGCTGACCTTCCTGGCCGACAACCGGGCCGCCCGCCCCGGTCTGGCCGCCGAGCACGGGCTGTCCGTGCTGGTGGAGCACGGCGCCCACGCGGTGCTCTTCGACGCCGGCGCAAGCGGTGCGGCGCTCCGGAACGCCGCGGCCCTGGGCGTGGACCTCGGCCGCGTGGAGGCGGTCGCCCTGTCGCACGGGCACGACGACCACACCGGTGGGATGGAGGCGCTGCTGGCCGTCCTCCCGGGGCACGTGCCGGTCCGGGCCCATCCCGGAGCGCTTGTCCGGAGATACGCGGTCCGGCCGGGCCGGGGGGCCAGCGAGATCGGCTTCCGCGGGGGCGAAGCGGTCCGCCGGCGCCTGATCCTCGCCGATGGCTCGGTCGGGCTTGCGCCAGGGCTGGTGCTCACTGGCCACGTGCCGCGGATCAGCGGTTTCGAGGACACGGGCGGGCCCTTCTACCTGGACCCCGGCGGCCGGGAGCCGGACCTCATCCCCGATGACCAGGCCCTGGTGGTCATGACCGGCGCCGGAAACATCCTGGTCTGCGGATGCGCCCACGCCGGCGTGGTCAACACCCTGATGCACGCGGCCACGGTGACCGGCGACGACCGATTCGTGGCGGTGGTCGGCGGCCTGCATCTTGGATCGGCGACCCCGGAGCGCGTCAGGCGGACGGTCCGCGAGCTCCGGAAGATGGGCGTGGGGCGCGTCGGCCCGGCACACTGCACGGGGGAGGCCGCCGGCGCAGCGCTGGCTGCGGAGTTCGGCGACGGGTTCCTGCACTGCGGCGCAGGGGTGGTTCTGGAGTTCCCATGAGCTTCTACAGCGACAAGGTCCTGGAGCACTTCTCCCACCCCCGGAACGTCGGGCCGATCCCGGCGGCCGACGGGGTGGGCCAGGTCGGGGACGTCTCCTGCGGCGACGTCTTCAAGGTCTGGATCCGGGTACGCGACGGCCGGATTGCCAAGGCCTCGTTCCAGGTCATGGGCTGCCCGTCGGCCATCGCCGCGGCCAGCATGATGACCGAACTGGCAGCCGGCAGGACGCCCGAGGAGGCCCTACGGCTGTCCGACGCCGACGTCGCAGCCGCGCTGGGCGGAATGCCGGAGGAGCGCCTGCACTGCTCCAACCACGCCGCGGCCGCGCTGCACGCGGCGGCGGAGGACTACGTCCGCAGCCGCGCGAGCCTGGGCGGAGGGGAGCCGACGCTCCTCGACAGGCTGCGCCTCCGGCTGAGGACGGCCTGCGCCGCCCGGGGGCTGCTGGACGGTCCGGTGACGGTGACCGCCCGGGCGCTCACGCCCGAACAGGCCATCGGCAACCCCGAGCACGACGATTACCCCGTGATCAAGGGCCGCGAGCGGATGATCGAGGCGGAGTTCCTCGGCGCCCGGGGCCACGCCTTCACCGACCGGCCGGGCGGCTTCAGCGGCACGCTGGCGGAAATCCTGGACATGCCCCTGGCGAACAACTACCGCCGGGCGGTCTTCGTGGCCGCGGCCAACGCGGTTGCGCGCCACCTCGGCGCGGCGGAGCGGACGGTCCACTGCCGGGACGAGGACCTGACCCGGTGCGCGGCGCTGCTGCCGGACTTCGTGGCCGCGAACCACCCGGACGCCCGGCGCATCTTCCTGGTCGGGCTCCAGCCCAGGTTCGCCGAGGCGCTCGCGCCCCGGTTCGAGCTGCGCATCGCCGACCTGGACGCGGAGAACGTCGGCAGGAAGAAGGGCGGCGTCGCGGTCGAGCCCGCCGGGGCCGCCGCCGGGTGCCTGGCCTGGTGCGACCTGATCCTGGCCACCGGCTCGACGGTCGCCAACGGCAGCGCCGACGCCCTGCTGGCGGCAGGAAAGCCGGCGGTCTTCTACGGAGTCAGCGGCTCGGGTGCGGCCGCGCTGCTCGACCTGCCGCGCTTCTGCCCGTGCGGGCAGTGATGATCCGGCGGTGCATGGAGGACGAGGGATGAAGAGATCCGTTTTGATCGCCCTGGCCGCTGGGGCCGCGGTCCTGCTGGCTGTCGCCTGGCTGAAAATGGGTGGTGGGCGCGGGGGCCCTGCCGCGGAGGGCCTGCCGTTGCCCTGCCTGCTCAACTTCCGGATGGACGGGTGCGCCCCCTGCGAGCGCACGCTGCCCGCGGTCGAGGCCGCCAGGACCGGGTACGCCGGCCGGCTGCGGGTGGAATCCATCGACATCGCCCGGCATCCCGGGCTGGCGGGCAGGTTCCGGGTCAGCGCGGCGCCGACCCTGATCCTTTTCGAGGCGGCGGGCCGGGAGGTGCGCCGCCACCAGGGCGCGATGACCCGGGAGGAGTTGGAGGGATTCCTGGCGGGCGCACCGCTCCCGGCCGGCGTCCAGCGTCCCGCCGGGGCGGACTCCTCCGCAGAGCCATCCCTGGAAGCGCTGGTGACCCGGCTGCAGGCCGCTCCGGAGCTGAAGCCCGGGCCCGGCGCCGGCGCCGTCCCCGGCTCCGGTCCAGCCGGCGCCGGAGGCACCGGCGTGGCGGTCTACTACTTCCACGGCGGCGTACGCTCTGGCTGCAGCCAGGGACTGGAGGACATCGCCCGCGAGGTCATCTCCGAGGACTGCAAGTCGGTGCTGCGGGGCGGGAGCCTCCCCTGGCACACCCTGAACATCGAGGCGCCCGAGAACGCTCCCTGGGTCAAGACCTTCGCCCTGGCGCTCAACGAGTACGATCTGGCCCGGGGGATCGCGGTGCTTGTGAAGATGGATGGCGGCAGGCCGGCGCGATGGAAGGTGATCGGCAACCTGGCCGATTACCGTATGGACCTCGATAAGCTGCGCGAGTACGTGCACAGCCAGGCCGGGGAGTTCGTCAAAGCCGAGTTCAGATGACGGCCTCCGCCACCGGCCTCTTTGACCTCCACGACGTTGCCGCAGACCTCGCAGCGCCAGACTTCCCCGACCTTCTCAACGAAAGCCATCCCCATGCCATCCGCGGAACAAGGATGGATCGTGCCGGAGACCTGTCGGCGACGGGAGGATCCGCCGCTCGGCGGCCCATCCCTCATGTGCAGTCAACCGGCTTACTTGAACTCTTTCGATGCCGCGTTCATGGAAGATGAGCGGAAAGTGATCTTCTTGATTGGCATCTTGTTCTTGAGAAGCTCGTAGAAGAGCTCGCAAAGGTTCTCGCAGGTGGAAACCTTCTTGGTCACAACCACTCTGTATTCCGGGTACGACCAGGCAAGCGGGTGGTCTATCTTCTTAAGAGGAACGCAATGCTCCGCGTCGTTGTGGATGCCTTCCTTCTTGTATACAGCGAGAACCGCGTCAAGAAGCGGGTCGCCTTCCTGAAACAACGTCGCGTGGTGGAAATGGTCGCAGACTTCCCATGCCTTCTTGAACCCATCCTTGCAGGCGTGTGCGAATCCAGTTACGGGGTCCACGGTGTCCTCGAGCTCGATGGTCAGAAGCCCCGAGTGCCCGTGAAGGTGCTTTGCCTCTCTCGGCCATTTCATGAACCTGTGCGCGTACTGGAAGTCAAGGTTTACGATCGATGTGTACTTGTCGTTGGACATCACAAGCTCCTCTCCAAAGTGTGGGGCCACTGACTGATGGGCTTTTTCAAATTGAGCGAGAAGAATCAACGTTTAGGCGCGTTTTGCCTCCTGCGAACCTCCTTTCTGCTTCGATAACTCTGAGGAACAGGGGCTAAATCGTAATTATTCCTAACCAATCCCGATTGCGGGTTGAAAAGACTTCACTTGGATGCGGCGCCCCGGCCCGCGCACTTCCGGCAGATCCCGCGCAGTTCGACGCGCAGCGAGTGGACCACGCCCAGCTCGCCGGCCTCGCCGGGGGGCTGGATGGCGTCCAGCTCCTGACTTAGGAAGTCGGTCATGGTCCCGCACTGCGTGCAGGTGAAATGGTGATGGCGCCCGGTGTTGGCGTCGAAGCGGGCGCTCTCGCCCGGCGTGGCCACGCGCGCGATGACCCCCTTCTCCTCGAGCAGGTGCAGGGTGCGGTAGACCGTGTCGAAGGAGATGGCCGGGATCCGCCTGCGCACCAGACTGAAGATGGTCCGGGCGTCGGGGTGGCCCCCGGCGAGAATCATGGCCCGGTAGGTCTCCATGCGCTGGGGGGTGACCTTGAGGCCCAGCTGCCGACAGGTCGCTCCGAAGGCCTCGACCCGTTCTCCGGGACCGGCCTCGCTGCCGTTCATGCCGCCGCTCATGCTGCCGCACCCTTTCCCGGACGCCCCGGCCCGTCCTCGGCTGGTACAACCTCTGAGCCGGCCGGTATCTTCCGCGGCTAACATTCTCTGCAAGAGGCGGAAACTTCGACCCAGCCGGCCGCAGGGCCGGCCCAATGCGCCGGGGGCGTGAAGCAGGCGCAGTTTGAAAGAGAAGGAGGAGGATCCATGGCGCGTCTCAAGGGCACCAGGACCGGGAAGAACCTGCTGGCTTCGTTCGCGGGGGAAATGGGCCATTGTAATTGCGCTAGCCACGGAGGTGTGAAAGAGTCCCAGGAATCTCCATCTGCCCGCCCGACATTTCGCCCTTCCGCCGGGTAAGTAAGCATATGGAGAAACGGAGTTGCCCTAGCTGCGGGCGCAAGGCATACCGTGATCGCCGGGTGGTGCGCGCGTAACAGGTGCTTGCCAGGCTAAGGCGTCTCCGCTATTCTTCGGTCGCCAAGACCTGTTGTGCATTCGGCAAGAGCGCAGAGCGGCGCTGCTGGCGAGGAGCGAAATGAATCCCGACTTGGACGCAGCGATACTCGCAGTTCTGCAGCGGACTGCAGAGGCCTGGGCTCCACTCGATAGAACACGGTTTTCCGCAGGTGAGGAGCAGGCGGTGGCCCTGTTGACGGCCGCCGGACTGACCGAACGAAGGATCGCGCTTCGGTTGCGCATGGCTGGCGAGAAAGAATCCATCGAGGCCGTGATCACCGTCACGGGAGAGAAAGGTCTGGGCCAGGCGCTCGAGGGCGTATTGGTCGAAGCCTGGGGACTCTGGGAGGGCGAGATCCACAGCCGAAAGGCCAAGCCGGACGGCCCGCCGGCCGTCTTTGAGTGCACGCGAACCCGTCACGAGGAGATGCGGCTGACCGAACTGGGTGCAAAGTTTGTGGATGAGGTCAAAGCTGGTGAACGACGATATGTTCTGGACTTCGTGTACAGGACCGGAATGTACGGGCCAGATTCGCCGCTCATTCTGCATAACCCCGCCAACTTCATCCCTGGCGTCGGGCGCAAATCGGTGCTTGGGCATGGCCATCTGGAAAGCATCGAGATCACTCGCCAGGGGGAACAATCGGTCAAGGTTACGAACCTGAATGAGATAAGCGCCCCGCTGGTAGGCATACAGGAACTGCTCCGGCAGGCGCTGAGTCGTCGCGCTGAGGAACCGTCTGCGGCCAAGCCCGCGGCAAAGGAACAGCCCGTGGCGGCTCCCAGTCTGCCGGCGAGGACGCTCAAGGACAAGGGATGGGTCACTGCTCGGCAACTGGCCCAACACCTGCAGGAGTACCACATCAACGTCCAGGCCGAGGCGGTCAAGCAGTGGGCCCGGAACGCCAAGGACGGCAAGGGCGACCCGCCCCCGCCCGGGCTGGAGTGCTTCGCGGTCTGCTGTGAGAAGGCCGAAGGGGAATGGCTCTTCGACTGGCCTACCATCAAGACCCGGCTAGACATGCAGGGCGGCCGCCATGGCACCGTGGACAAGGGCCGGCAGGCGGCCGTCGCCGACGAGATCAAGCCTTTGGTCGAGGAAGGTGAGGAAGATCGAGGGGGCTCCATGCAGGTCCGCCGGGATCCCAACCTGTCTGCGGACCCCGAGCCATACAACTGCATAGAATGCAGGCGGAACTTCTCCGAATGGACGTGCCACGACTGCGACGCCATTATTGCGGACATGTGCCACGACTGCCATATCAAGAACACGCACGAATAGCAACTCAGCCCCGTAATACACCCGTAACAGAAATGCCCTCCCGCCCCCTCTGAGGGGGCATTACACCCGTAATGGCGTTCTGCCAATTCCCCCTCCAGCAACTGGCCGCGTTGGACTACGCGGTCGCTTGTTCGGAGGAAGTTGCCATGGGGTACACAACGTCAGAGTTGGTGGAGCGGCTCCGGTCGGAAGGCTACCAGGTAACGTCGGGCTACCTGGGATATCTGCTGCGGGAATGCCCGATTCTCCGACCGGAGACCCGGGTGGGTCTCCTATTCGTATGGCAGCCAGCCGACGTAGCGCGCCTGAAGGCGGCACTTACGGAGCGCGGGCGGAGCCCGGCCCCTCAGGTCGGACAGGTTCAGCCTCCGTGCAAGAACGGAGGTCGGCCGTGAGCTACGGAACAATCGATACGGTATTGTCCCGGCTCAAGAGCGCACGTCCTGCCGGGGCCGGCAAGTGGGAGGCCTACTGCCCTGTTCACGAGAACCCCTCGTCGGGCCACAACCGCAGCCTGAGCGTTGCCGAGGGGCAGGACGGCCGGGTGCTCCTACACTGCCATGCCGGCTGCAGCCCGGAGGACATAGTAGGCGCCCTGGGCCTGACCATGGCCGACCTGTTCCCGCCGCGCGCGGATGGCAGCGGTGCGGTTCCAGCCCCGGTGGCCAGTGCCAAAAGCGCCGAAAGTGACAAAAGGGTGGTGGCCACCTATCCCTACCGGAACGCCGAGGGGATTCCTCTCTTTGAGGTGGTCAGGTTCGAGCCCAAGGACTTCCGTCAGCGCCGGCCGGACGGCAAGGGCGCCTGGGTCTGGAACCTGGACGGCGTGCCTCGTCCGATGCCGCTTTACCGGCTGCCCGAACTCCTGGTAGCCGACCCGGCCGGATGGGTCTTCGTGGTGGAGGGCGAGAAGGACGCCGACAACCTCGCCTCCATCGGCATCCTGGCAACCAGCAACTCAGGCGGCGCCGGCAAGTGGGGCAAGGCCGATGGCTCGCCGTTGGCCGGCCGGCGCGTGGCGATCATTGCCGACAAGGACGCCGTCGGCCGCAAGCACGCCCAGGAGGTGGCAGCAGCTCTACACGGCCGGGCCGCGGCGGTCAGGGTGCTGGAACTGCCCGGCGAGAAGGTCAAGGACGCCTCCGACTGGCTGGAGAGCCTCGATTGCCGGGAGCCTGAGGGACTGCGGCAGGCGCTCCTGGACATGGCCGAGGCGGCGCCGGAATGGCAACCGCCGGACCCGAACGCCCCGGAGTCTTGGCCAGACCCCGAGCCCCTGGACGGCGGGGACGAACCGCCGGGCATAGAACTCGACTCCTGTCTGGCGCCGATCCCCGAGCTCAGGGACTACTTGGCAGCCGTTGCCGAGAGCTATCAGGTGGACCCCGCCATGCCGGCCATGCTGGCGCTCTCCGCCCTGTCCCTGGCGGTCTCCAAGGCCGCCGAGGTGCAGCTAGGGCCGGACTGGCTGCAGCCCGCGCCGGTCTGGTCGTGCCTGATCGCCGAGCCGGGAGAGCGCAAGAGCGCCATATTCAGCGAGGTGACCCGGCCGATCTCGGAATACGAGAAGGCCAGGAACGAGGCGCTGGCCTGCCAGCTGGCGCGATACGAGTCGGACCGGCGGCTCCTTGAGCGGCGTGGACAGGAGGCCGAGAGCAAGGCCGCCCGCAAGGGCGACATCAACGCCGCGCAGGAGGCCCGGGAGGTCGCCGCCGAGCTGGCCCTATTGGAACCGCTCAGGCCGCCGCGCCTGGTCGCCCAGGACGCCACGACGGAGAGCGTGATCGAGCTGGCCAACCGCAACGGCGGCAGGCTGGGTATCTTCGATGCCGAGTCCTCAGCGCTGGAGAACGCCCTGGGCCGCTACCAGGACCGTCCCAACCTGGACTTCTACCTCAAGGCCCATGAAGGCGACGCTTACGCCTTCACGCGGCGCAAGGGCGATGACTTCTCGCTGGACCGTCCGGCGCTCGTGATGGCGATGTGCGTCCAGCCCCACGCGGCGGCCAGCCTGCTGGAGAATGGTGCCGCTATAGGCCGGGGCCTGTTCGCACGCTTCCTCTACGCCAGGCCCAGAAGCCTCAAGGGACAGCGCAACCTGGAACCGGTCCCGGTGCCAGGGCACCTGCGCCAGTGGTGGTCCGAAACCCTGCGCCGGATATTGGCGCTGCCGTATCCTGGCGAGGTCTTCTCGCCCGACGGGCTCAATGTGGAGCGACGCCAATGCGAGCCGCGCGTCCTGGGCTTGTCCCCGGAGGCCGCCGAGGCCTTCCTCGCCCTGCGCCAAGTCCTTGAGCGCGAGCTGGCCCCCAACGACGGCCGGCTTGCCGATACCCGTGGCTGGGCCGAGAAGTTCCCCGCCGCCGTGGGTCGGATCGCGCTGTGCCTGGAACTGGCGCGCAACTCCGACGCGGCCGAGGTGTCGCCCGAGGTCATGACCGCGGCCATCGCCTGGGCGGAGTTCCTGATCCCCGCGTTCCGGTACGTCGTAGCCTCTGCGGACCTCGATCCCGACCATCGGCAGGCTGCCCGCGTCCTGGGTTGGGTACAGCGCGAGCACCTGACCGTCTTCTCGCACCGGGAAATGCATCGCAAGCTGCGGGTCAAAGGCTACGCCAAGGCAGAGGACTGGGAGCCAGTAGCCATCCTTCTGACCGAACGAGGCTACTTGCGAAGTGCCCCGTCCGAAGAGACCGGCGGGCGTCCGTCGAAGCGCTACTTCGTCAGCCCCAAGGTGTCCCGTGACTACCAGAACTGACGTCGTGCTCCAGGCCGAGGACGCCCGGGCGGCTTCTGTCACTTTTGTCACTTCTGTCCCTGGCCACGGAGCGGAAACGCCGCTTGGCGACTCCTGCCCGCCAAAGCACGTGCGGCGACGTGGCAGGCCACGGGCGCATCCGACGCTGGTTGTCGAGGTCGACATCCCTGCCAAGGTCGACCCCGTGGCCCGCCGGCGCTTCCTGGAGGTACTGGCGGACCTGATACTCGATGATGCCGAAAGGAGCCTTGATGAAACCGAAGAAGACCATAGTGTGGTCCATGAGGGATAGGCAATGCCAAGGCGCGAATTGGGCTGCCGTACTGCTGGGCTCTTGGCGCCGAATGCTCGGAGGTGAAAGATGAGAGTCGGAATCTACATCCGCTACAGCTCCCACAACCAGGACGGCAACCTGACCATAGACATCCAGGAGCGCCGCTGCCGGGAGTTCATCGCCGGGAAGCCTGAACTGTCCGGCCAGGAGGCGGAGTTGTTCATCGACGCAGCCGCGACCGGGGCTACCTTCAACCGGCCGGAGTTCCAACGCATGGCTGCAGCCGTGAAGGCCCGCGAGCTGGCCGCCGTGGTGGTCTACAAGTATGACCGTCTGGGCCGTGACGGTCTGGAGTCCGAGCGCTACAACCGCGAGTTCGCCTTTGCTGGCGCGCCCGTCCTCTCCGCGACCGAGCCGGCCCACGATCTGAGCCGCTGGGTACTGGCCGGAGTGGCCGAGGAGTTCCGGCGCCAGCTGGGTCAGCGCTGCCAGGATGCGCTCCGCCAGAACGCGGAGGCCGGCTACTGGAACGGACACGCCCCCTACGGCTACCAACTCAAGCGCGTCCGGGTGAATGACGGCAAACGGGGCGAGCGGGCAACACTGGAGGTGGACCCCACCGAGGCGGGGACGGTCCGCCGGATCTTCGACATGGCGGCCCAGCGAATGAGCCTTCGCGATATCGCCCTGAAGCTGAACGCGGAGGGCCTGAAGTCGCCGCGGGGCGGGGCCTGGGACCTGGGAGGCGTGCGGTCGCTCCTGGTGAACCCCATCTACGTCGGTAAGCGGGTTGCCCTGCGCTGGATTCGTCGACGGGGCCCCGATGGCCGGCGCATCCAACGGCTGCGCCCCCAATCCGAGTGGGCGGAACAGGACCGCCCGGAGTGGCGCATAGTGTCGGAGGAGCGTTGGGCGGAGGTTGATGCCCTTTTCTCTGCGCGCCGAAGGGCCCGCGAGCACGGCGACCGGGCGGCTCTGGCGCGCACCATGCCGGCCAGCTACCTGCTCTCGGGGCTGATTCGCTGCGGGCACTGCGGCGGATGGATGGTGGTCAACAAGCTCGGCGCGTCCCAGGACCGGCCGCGCCCGAGTTACTACCTGGGCTGCTCCCTTCACCGCCGGCAAGGGCCGACGGTCTGTCCCAACGAGCGGCGCTACCCCGTCCAGCCGGTGGAGGACACCATCCTGAGCGCCATCGAGGAGCACGTCCTGGGACCGGACGCCCGGCCCGAGCTGCTCCGGACCATCGAGCGGAAGGCCGATGCCCGGACGACCGGCGACAACGGCCGGGCTGGCCTTGAGCGGCGGCTGGCGAAGCTCAAGGCGGAGATCGGACGGCTGGTCGAGACCCTGGCCTCGGGCGGGGGCGCCTCGAACGTCCTGGCCGCCGCCATCGGCGAGAGGGAGGCGGAGATCAAGCGCCTGAGCGCCGAACTGGCCGGGCTCAAGGACGACCGCCATCGTGGCGAGCGGCTCCTGGCCGCCGCGCGCCGCAAGGTCTCCGAACTGGCGGAATCCCTGGCGGGGGTGGTGGCCCGCACCGTTACGGCCAAGCCCGACCTTCGGACGGCCCTGGCGGGCCTTGTGCCGGACGCCCAACTGGTCACGGAAACCGGCGGCAGGCAAAGGCTTAGGTTCAAAATAGCCCCGGCGGCAGCTCTCGCCGCCGCCGGTGGCTGTATGCACGGTGTTGGCGACCCCAACGGGATTTGAACCCGTGTTCTAGGCTTGAAAAGCCTATGTCCTAGGCCAGGCTAGACGATGGGGTCGCCGTGATGGCGAGAATGCTGGTGAGGGCGGAGGGATTTGAACCCTCGGCCCACGGCTTAAAAAGCCGTTGCTCTACCAGACTGAGCTACGCCCTCTCTGGCCGCGGCGCAGTATAACGGCGGCCCGGCGATAATCAAGCGCTGAGCATCCGGCATCGAGCCCGGAGTCTCGTCGCTCCTCGTCACCGGGTTCCTGAATCCACATACGCCATCGTTCAGCCCTCATCGGGTTCCGGGACTTTTCCGCCTTTTCTCCTTGCGCTTCCGTTCGCCTGTCGCTAATCTTACGGCCCCGAGGAGACCACCCGCCAGCCGGGGACCGGAAACTCGGGAGACTCACGATTAGCGACATAAAACACCACTGTGGACTGGTCGGGTTCTGGGGTGTTCCCGATGCCGCCAAGAAGGCCTACTACGCCCTCTACGCGCTCCAGCACCGGGGCCAGGAGTCGGCCGGCGTCGTCGCCTCCGACCGCTCCCGGATCCGTTCCAAGAAGGGGCTGGGGCTGGTTTCCGAGGCCATCCGCCCGAAGGATCTCTCGCCGCTGGCCGGGGACATCGCCATCGGCCACGTGCGCTACTCGACCACCGGCACCCAGCGCATCCAGAACATCCAGCCCCTGGTCATCGAGTACTCCCAGGGCATCGTGGCGGTGGCCCACAACGGCAACCTGACCAACGCCCGGACCATCCGCTCCGACTACGAGGCGCGCGGCTCCATCTTCCAGACCTCAACCGACTCCGAGGCCTTCATCCACCTGATGGCCGACCCGCGCAACCTGGCCACGCCCGACCCGCTGGGCGCGGCGCTCCGCGAGGTGCGCGGGTCCTTCGCCATCCTGCTGATGACCCAGGACCGGCTGGTGGCGGCGCGCGACCGGCTGGGTTTCCGGCCGCTGTCCATCGCCAAGCTCGGCACCGGCTGGATGGTGGCCTCGGAGACCTGCGCCTTCGACCTCTTCGAGGCCGAGCACGTCCGCGACGTGGACCCCGGCGAGATCGTGGAGTTCTCCGCGGAGGGCCTGGTCTCGCGGCGCTTCGCGCCCCCGCCCAAGAAGCTCGCCCAGTGCGTCTTCGAGCACATCTACTTCGCGCGCCCCGACAGCCGGATCTTCGGGCGCTCGGTCCACAAGGTACGCTACCGGCTGGGAGAGATCCTGGCCAAGGAGCACCCGGCGGACGCGGACATCGTGGTGGCCATACCCGACTCCGGCAACTCCGCGGCCATGGGCTTCGCCCAGGCCTCGGGGCTGCGCCTGGACCGCGGCTTCATCCGCAACTACTACGTGGGCCGGACCTTCATCATGCCCGGTGACCGCTCCAACACCGTGGAGGTCAAGCTCAACGCGGTGCGCGAGGTGGTCCAGGGCAAGCGGGTGGTGGTGGTGGACGACTCCATCGTCCGGGGCACCACCAGCCGGGCGCGGCTCAACTCGCTCCGCAAGGCCGGCGCCAAGGAGCTGCACCTGCGGATCAGCGCGCCGCCCATCCGCCACGGCTGCTACTTCGGGATCGACTTCCCGGACTCCTCCAAGCTCGTCGCCGCCAACCGCACCGTCGAGCAGGTCCGCGACTACCTGGGCGTGGACAGCCTGGGCTACGTCAGCGTCGACGGCCTGATGGACGCGGTCAGCGGCACCCGCAACGAGTTCTGCACGGCCTGCTTCACCGGCGACTACCCGGAGAAGGTCGAGGAGGACATGGACAAGCAGGCCATGGAAAGGCGCAACTGACGTGTGCGGCATAATCGGCTGCGTCGGCCGTGAAGGCGCCGCCGCCGATGTTCTCTCCGGACTTCAGACCCTGGAATACCGCGGCTACGACTCCGCCGGCCTGGCCGTGGTCGGCAGCGGCGGACTGCGCGTCGAGCGGGTCCGGGGGCGGGTGGCCGACCTCCGCAAGCGGCTCGGCAGGAAGAAGCTCTCCGGCTCGGCGGCCATAGGCCACACCCGCTGGGCGACGCACGGCGTGCCCTGCGAGGCCAACGCCCATCCGCACGCGGACTGCACCGGCCGCGTCGCGGTGGTCCACAACGGGATCATCGAGAATCACCGCGCGCTCCGGCGGGCCCTGGAGGCCGAGGGGCACAAGTTCACGTCGGAGACCGACTCGGAGGTTCTCGCCCACCTGGTGGAGAGGAGCCTCTCCGGAGGCGCCGACCTGCCCACCGCGCTGCGCCGGGCCATGCGCGACATCGAGGGCTCGGCGGCGGTGGCCTGCGTCTCGGCCGACGCGCCGGACACCGTGGTCGCCGCGCGGAGGGGCAGCCCGCTGGCCGTGGGCCTGGCCGACGGCCGGCAGTACGTGGCCTCCGACGCGCTGCCCTTGGTCGAGCACACCCGCCGGGTCATCTACCTGGAGGACGGGGAACTCGCGGTCCTGACCCCCGGCGGAGTCGAGGTCTTCGACCGCGACGGCCTGCTCGTCCCGCGCGCCCCGACGGTCATAGCCTGGAACGCGGTGGCCATCCAGAAGGAAGGCTACCCGCACTTCATGCTCAAGGAGATCCACGAGCAGCCCCGGGCCGTCGAGGACACCCTCCGCGGCCGCGTCGCCGCGGGCACCACCGCCGTGGACTTCGGGGACGAACTGCCCGCCGGGCTCTTCGCCGGAGTCGAGCGGATGGTCGTCGTCGGGATGGGCACTTCCTGGCACGCCGGGCTGATCGGCCGGAACATGATCGAGCGCCTGGCGCGCCTTCCGGTCCAGGTGGACTACGCCGCCGACTTCCGCTACCGCGATCCGGTGCTCGACGATAAGACCCTGGTGCTGGCCGTCTCCCAGTCGGGCGAAACCGCCGACACGCTCGAGGCCCTGCGCCTGGCCAGGTCCCTGGGCGTGCGCACCGCGGCGGTCGCCAACGTGGTCGATTCGTCGCTGGCCCGCGAGGCCGACGGCGCCCTCTACACCCGCGCCGGGCCCGAGGTGGGCGTGGCCTCCACCAAGGCCTTCACCAGCCAGATCGCGGCCTTCTACATGCTGGCCATCCGGCTGGGGTTGGAGCGCAAGACGCTGGTCGCCGCCGAGGCCGCGCGGCGCATCAACAACCTCTGCGCGGCCGGCCGGGAGCTGCGCCGGGTTCTGGAGTCCGCCGGCAGGGTGGAGAAGCTGGCGAAGAAGTACGCCGGGGCGCGGGACTTCCTCTTCCTGGGGCGCGGCACCGGCTACCCGCTGGCGCTTGAGGGGGCCCTCAAGCTCAAGGAGGTCGCCTACGTCCACGCCGAGGGCTACCACGCCGCGGAGATGAAGCACGGCCCCATCGCCCTGGTCGACGAGAACATGCCGGCCCTGTTCCTGGCGCTCAAGGGCCGGCGCTACGAGAAGATCATGAGCAACATCGAAGAGGTCCGCAGCCGCGGCGGCAAGGTCGTCGCCGTGGCCTCGCTCGGCGACGAGGAGATCGCCCGGCACGTGGACGACGCCATCCACATCCCCGACGACATCGGGGTGATGAACGCGGTCCTGGCGGCCGTGCCGCTGCAACTGCTGGCCTACCACGTGGCGGTGGCGCGCGGCTGCGACGTGGACCGGCCGAGGAACCTGGCCAAGAGCGTGACGGTGGAGTGAGGAACAACTGCATGGGGCTTTCACCGCAGAGGACGCAGAGTGGCGCAGAGGGGTCTAAGATTGTGACAAGAACAGTGTCAGGTTGCTGTCCTCGGCGTAACTCTGCGTCCTCTGCGGTAAGGCCGTTGTTGTTGTCAGCAGGAGTCCGGAGGTGACATTGAACGCAGCGCTGGCTCTCGAAGACGGCCGCGTGTTCCGCGGCGCGTCGTTCGCCGCCGAGGGATGCTCGGTCGGCGAGATCGTCTTCAACACCTCGATGTCCGGGTACCAGGAGATCTCCACCGATCCGTCCTACCACGGGCAGATCGTGGCCATGACCTACCCGCTCATCGGCAACTACGGGGTCAACGACGAGGACGTCGAGTCGGACGGCCCCAAGGTGGCCGGGTTCGTGGTCCGCGAGCACTGCCGGGCGCCCTCCAACTGGCGCTCCAAGGGCACCTTCGGCGAGTGGCTCAAGGCCCACGGCATCGTCGCCGTCGAGGGCATCGACACCCGCGCGCTCACCAAGCACATCCGCACCGGCGGCGCCAAGCGCTCCTGCCTGGCCACCGGCGACTGGTCCGACCGGGACCTCATCGAGAAGGCCAAGGCCTGGCCGGGCCTCATCGGCCGCGACCTGGTCAAAGAGGTGACCTGCCCCAAGCCATACGCATGGTCCGTCGGCACCAGTCGTTCGGCCTTCGAACCCGGAACCCGGAACCCGCAACCCGGAACCGCCCGCCCCCATCACGTGGTGGCCTACGACTTCGGCGCCAAGCGCAGCATCCTGAAGTGCCTGGTCGACGCCGGCTGCCGGGTGACCGTCGTCCACGCCTCGGCCACCGCCGACGAGGTCCTGGCCCTGAAGCCCGACGGCGTCTTCCTGTCGAACGGCCCGGGCGATCCGGAGGGCGTGCCCTACGCCATCGAGGCGACCAGGAAGCTGGTCCAGAAGCTTCCGGTCTTCGGCATCTGCCTGGGCCACCAGATCCTCGGGCTGGCCTTCGGCGGCAAGACCTACAAGCTCAAGTTTGGCCACCGCGGCGGCAACCAGCCGGTCAAGGACCTGCTCACCGGCAAAGTCGAGATCACCAGCCAGAACCACGGGTTCTGCGTGGACCTGAAGACGCTCAACCCCGACGAGATCGAGACCACCCACGTCAACCTGAACGATCAGACCAGCGAAGGCCTGCGGCACCGGAAGTTGCCGGTCTTCTCGGTGCAGTACCACCCGGAGGCCTCGCCGGGGCCGCACGACGCTAGGCACCTCTTCAAGAGGTTTGCGGACATGATGGCGGAGCGGAAGCCATGACCAAGCACATCTTCGTAACCGGCGGCGTGATCAGCTCCCTCGGCAAGGGCATCACCTCGGCGTCGCTCGGGCTCATCCTCCGGCGGATGGGGCTGAACATCCGCATCCAGAAGATGGACCCCTACCTCAACGTCGACCCGGGCACCATGAGCCCCTTCCAGCACGGCGAGGTCTACGTCACCGAGGACGGCGCCGAGACCGACCTGGACCTGGGCCACTACGAACGCTACACCGGCGTGCCCTGCACCCGGCAGTCCAACTTCACCTCGGGGCGCATCTACCTGAACATCCTCGAGAAGGAGCGCCGCGGCGACTACCTGGGCAAGACCGTGCAGGTCGTGCCCCACGTCACCGACGAGATCAAGAAGGCCATCTGCTCGATGGACGGCCCGGACGTCGACGTGGTCATCACCGAGATCGGCGGCACCGTCGGGGACATCGAGGGTCTGCCCTTCCTCGAGGCCATCAGGCAGTTCCGCCACGACCTGCCCCGCGGCGAGGTGGCCTACATCCACGTGACCCTGGTGCCCTGGATCCGCGCCGCCGGCGAGATGAAGACCAAGCCCACCCAGCAGTCGGTGGGCAAGCTCCGCGAGATCGGCATCTTCCCGGACGTGCTGATAGTCAGGACCGAACGGCCGATGCCGCCGGACATGTACGACAAGATCGCCATGTTCTGCAACGTCCGGCGCGACTCGGTCATCGAGGAGAAGGACGTGGACACCTCGATCTACGAGGTGCCGGTGCGCCTGGTCGAGCAGCACCTGGACCGCGTCCTGGGCGAGGTCCTGGGCCTGGGGCCGCGGCGGATCAACCTCTCCGACTGGGACGCCCTGGTGGGCCGCCTGGCCAGCCCCGAGCGTTCCGTCAAGATCGCGGTGGTCGGCAAGTACATCAAGCTCCAGGACGCCTACAAGTCGATCTACGAGTCGCTGACTCACGCCGGCGCCCACCATCGTGCCAAGGTCGAGGTGGTGCGCGTCGACAGCGAGGACATCGAGAAGGACGGCGCCGAGAAGTACCTGGGCGGCGTCGACGGCATCCTGGTGCCCGGCGGCTTCGGCGACCGGGGCATCGAGGGCAAGATCCTCGCCGCGAAATACGCCCGCGAGAAGGGCGTGCCCTACTTCGGGATCTGTCTCGGCATGCAGATCGCGGCCATCGAGACCGCCCGCAATGTCCTGAATCTCACCGGCGCCAACTCCGCCGAGTTCGCGCCGGACGGCGCCCACCCGGTGGTCGCCCTGATGGACGAGCAGCGCAAGGTTACGAAGATGGGCGGGACCATGCGCCTGGGCGCCTGGCCCTGCAAGCTGGCCGAGGGCTCCAAGGCCCGCGCGGCCTACGGCGCCGCGGACATCTCCGAGCGCCACCGCCACCGCTACGAGTTCAACAACGACTACCGCGAGAGGTTCGAGAAGGCCGGCGGCATCAGGTTCTCGGGCCTGTCGCCTGACGGCAAACTCGTGGAGATCATCGAGCGCGTCGATCATCCATGGTTTGTCGCCGGGCAGTTCCACCCCGAGTTCAAGAGCCAGCCGGTGGCGCCGCATCCACTCTTTAGGGATTTTGTCGGAGCTGCACTGCGGAAGGCACATGGGGCATAATCACTGATGGGAACAGTCCGGGGACAGGCTTCCTCTCAGGCCCCCTCTCCCTCAAGGGGAGAGGGGATCAAAGCGGAACAGGAGTCAACTCGTGCCCAAACGCACTGACCTCAAGAAGATCCTCGTAATAGGCTCCGGGCCGATCGTCATCGGCCAGGCCTGCGAGTTCGACTACTCCGGCACCCAGGGCTGCCGGGTTCTGAAGGCCGAGGGGTACGAAGTGGTGCTCCTCAACTCGAACCCGGCCACGATCATGACCGACCCGGACACAGCCCCGCGGACCTACGTGGAGCCGATCACCCTGGAGGCGCTCGAGAAGATCGTCGCCGCCGAGCGGCCCGACGCGCTCCTGCCGACCCTCGGCGGGCAGACCGCGCTCAACCTCGCTGTCGCCGCGCACGAGGCCGGCATCCTGAGAAAGTACTCCGTCGAGATGATCGGCGCCGACTACGCGGCCATCCACCGCGCCGAGGACCGCCAGGAGTTCAAGGCGGCCATGAAGCGCGCCGGGGCCGAGGTGCCGAGGAGCGCCGTGGTCAAGACCGTCGCCGAGGCCGAGAAGTTCGCCGACGAGGTCGGCCTGCCCATGGCCATCCGCCCGTCCTTCACGCTGGGCGGCACCGGCGCGGGCTTCGCCTACAACCGCGACGAGTTCGCCGCGGCGGTGGCCAAGGGCCTGGAGGCCTCGCCCATCGGCGAGGTGCTGGTCGAGGAGTCGGTGCTGGGCTGGAAGGAGTTCGAGCTCGAGGTCATGCGCGACCGCGCCGACAACGTGGTCATCGTCTGCTCCATCGAGAACTTCGACCCCATGGGCGTGCACACCGGCGACAGCATCACCGTGGCGCCGATCCAGACCCTGACCGACCCCGAGTACCAGGCCATGCGCGACGAGGCCCTGGCCATCATCCGCGAGATCGGCGTGGAGACCGGGGGCTCGAACATACAGTTCGCAGTCCACCCGCAGACCGGCCGGCGGGTTGCGGTGGAGATGAACCCGCGGGTCTCGCGGTCCTCGGCGCTGGCGTCGAAGGCCACCGGCTTCCCCATCGCCAAGATCGCGGCGAAGCTCGCCGTCGGCTACACGCTGGATGAGATACCCAACGACATCACCCGGAAGACCCCGGCCTCCTTCGAGCCGACCATCGACTACTGCGTGGTCAAGGTGCCGCGCTTCGCCTTCGAGAAGTTCCCGGCGGCCGAGCCGGCCCTGGGTCTGTCCATGAAGTCGGTGGGCGAGACCATGGGCATCGGCCGAACCTTCCGCGAAGCCCTGGGCAAGGCGCTGCGCGGGCTCGAGAACAAGATCACCGGCCTGGACGAGCGCGGCGAGGCCCTGATCGGCAAGCCCGGCACCGACCTCAAGCCCTTCCTGGTCCGCCCGGGGCCGGAGCGGATCTTCGCGGTCAAGCGGGCGCTGAAGGAGGGCCTGAGCCGCGAGCAGGTCTTCGAACTCACCAAGATCGACCCGTGGTTCCTCGACCAGATCGGGCAGATCATTGCCATGGAGAGCGAGCTCAAGAAGCTCCGCAAGGCCGGGGCGCTCCCGGCCGAACTGCTCGAGCGCGCCAAGCGCGACGGTTTCTCCGACGCCCAGATCGCCGACCTCACCGGTCAGACCGAGGGCGAGGTCCGCACGGTGCGGCGCTCGCTGGGGATCAACCCGGCCTTCAAACTGGTCGACACCTGCGCCGCGGAGTTCGAGGCCTACACGCCGTACTACTACTCGACCTACGAGAGCGAGGACGAGAGCCGCGCGGCGACGACAACGTAGGCTCGCCACAGAGCACACGGAGGACAACAACGGCGGGGGTGATTGTCGAGCTCGGTGTTCGACTGAATCCACGATTCGCAGCGGTCCTCTGTGGTTGGCACGGTCGTTGTTGTGCTTTCTGCCTTTGTGGTTACTATTCGCGCGGACAACGGCTGACGGAAGGAGCGGGAGATGCCCTGGGAACTGCCTGCGGTGATCGGTGAACTGAAGTCGAGTCCGGTCGTGAAGCGCCACCCGGCCAACCCGGTGCTGGCCGCCAAGGACGTGCCCTTCCCGGCGACGCTGGTCTACAACGCCGGGGTGTGCAAGTTCCAGGGCAAGTACGTGATGGTCTTCCGCAACGACGTCTACCCGCCGGACAAGCACATCCCCGGCCACCTCATCGAGATCAACCTCGGCCTGGCCACCAGCGCCGACGGCGTCAAGTGGGAGGTCGCCCCCAAGCCGTGCTTCAAGTGGGTCGACGAGGAGGTCCTGCGCGCCTACGACCCGCGACTGACGGTGGTCAATGGCCGGGTCTACATGTGCTTCGCGCTGGACACCCGCCACGGCCTGCGCGGCGGCATCGCCGTCACCGACGACTTCGAGAAGTTCGAGGTGCTCTCGCTCTCGGTGCCCGACAACCGCAACATGGTCATCTTCCCGAAGAAGATCGGCCGCAAGTTCGTGCGCCTGGAACGGCCCTTCCCGATCTACAGCCGGAGCCGCAGCCGCGACCGTTTCGACGCCTGGATCTCGGACTCGCCCGACCTCAAGTACTGGGGCAACTCCCACCTCTTGCTAGGCGTCGAGGACGTGCCCTTCGCCAACGACAAGGTCGGCCCGGCCGCCCCGCCGGTGCTCACCCCCAAGGGCTGGCTGACCCTCTTCCACGCCGTGGACCGCGACAACAACCGCGGCAAGAACGGCTGGGAGGAGAAGTGGCAGAAGCGCTACACCGCCGGGGTCATGTTGCTCGACCGCGACGACCCGCGGAAGATCACCGGCCTCTCGCGCGAGCCGCTGATGGTTCCGGAGGCGCCCTACGAGGTCTCCGGCGGCATCCGCAACCACGTGATCTTCCCGGGCGGCATGATCCTCGAGAAGTCCGGCGAGGTGAAGATCTACTACGGCTCGGCCGACACCGTGGAGTGCCTGGCCACCGCCGACGTGGGCGACCTGCTCGACCTCTGCAGGCCGTTCAGCCGGTAGCCGTCACCCCGGCCCAGTCGCCAGCCGCCAGCCTGCCGCGGAGCCACGACGGGAGAATTGGTGCCAAGATCCGCCATCCGACCAGGCGTGTGAGGGTCTGAGTCGCACCTGAAGGCATGCGGCAGGTACCTGAGATGGCTGCGCCTCAAACAACACTTGCGCCATAGGCATTCGGTGCAAGTGTCTCTGTAACAAGGTGTTATAGAAGTCGACTTGTCCAATTACCAGGCGCCGACTATTATTGCGCTTATCTTTGGCCAATTGGCCGGGAGGTTCTGCCATTACTTCACAGGACTGCATCCAGTCGGCAAGCCGGCAGGTGTTCGACGGATACCGCAACGGCCAGCCGATGCTCGAGACCCTTCTGGCCGTGGCCGAACCCAGGCCGCGCATCGTCGAGGCCATGATCGCCCTGCGCGAGTCTCTCAGCGGCAAGCGGGATGCGCAGGAGGCCATGAACCTGGCAGAGTCGGCCCTGGCTGAGCCTGGCACGCCCCAGCTGC
>JAKLDR010000072.1 GCA_022703445.1 Planctomycetota bacterium
CGGAGATTAGCACGCAGGTCTGAAAATGCAAGCGTGTTGAAGAGGAAAAACGGCCTGTCGCCATCCGCGGACCGTCCTCGTCCTTCGTCCGCGTTCTCGTGCTCGACCAGGCTCGGGAAATGGCGCCGAAGACCGCTCGGCTCCGCCTCGCCGAGGACGAGGGCGAAGGCGAGCAGCGACTACGGCGTGGCGGGAATCTCCAGCCGCACCGGCCGGCCCTCCAGGCTCAGTGTGCGACTCTGCGGTTTGCCGCCCGGCAGGCGCCAGGTCACGATCACCTCGCCGGGCTCCTGCCGGGCAAGTACCGGCCCGGCGATGCCCGGGGACACAACCCAGGCGCCGAGCTCGCGCCGATCGGTGCGGGCGCCGATCGTCAGCGGCCCGGCGTGCTCTCCGCCCGATGCCAGGCTCACCGACGCGGACAAGTCCTCGTCGCCAACGCGTGCGCCGGCCAGCAGCCAGATCCCGCCGTCAGCCAGGACCACGGCCAGGTCCGGAACCCCGTCGCCGTTGAAGTCGGCCACCGCCCCACCCTGCTGCCCCCTGGCCGCTTCGGGCAAATGCCCGGTCTCGGCCAGGTCGGTGGGTTTGTGGGCGTGGCTCAGGCTGCGGAAGCCGCGGTTGAAGAAGAACTGCGGACTGCAGTCCGCGCCGTAGAACAGAGCCACGTCCTGCAGTCCGTCGCCGTTGATGTCGCAGCACTGACCGCCGATGGCCCCGGGCTGGGAGAGGTAGGCGATCTCGCCGGAGCGGGGCAACTTCTCCTCGAAACCGTCCGGAGAGTTCTGCCAGATTCGGGAAGCGTCCTCGGCGCAGGCGAAGACGTCGATCCGCCCGTCCGCGTTCCAGTCGCCCAGGAAGGCCCCGATCCGGCCCTCGCCCAACTGGACGGAGCATGGCACGGCCCGGGCGAATCGCCCGCCGCCCGCGCCGCGGCAGATACGGCTGCCCTTCGCGAAGGGCTGGAGCACGTCGGCCAGGCCGTCGCCGTCGAAATCTGCGACCAGGCACCGGCCCGGAGGGCCCCAGCGGTCCGCCCGAGTCGAGCCGGTCAGCAACGCCCGCTGAGAGAAGGTTGTGCCGCTGCCGCCAGTCTCCGGCACGAGCAGAATCGGCATGCCCGGAGTGCTCCAGAGCAGCCCGGCACGGCCCGGCACGCCGGCATCCATCGCCTCGAGACCCAGACACTCGCGCGCCGGGATGTCCGGGACGGCCCGATCGCTGAAGCGCCCGTCGGCGCCCTGGAGCCAGACGGTGAGCCGCGAGCCGTCCCAGGACGCCAGGTCCAGCCTTTTGTCGCCGTTGAAGTCGCCCCAGGCCGAGCGCAGCGAGCGGGCCGCGAGCCTCTCGCCGGCACGGTCCTTGAACTCCCTGGCCTTCCTGTCCCACCCGATGAGCCGGTCACCGGCCGGGCAGGACACGTGCAGCCATAGTCCGCGCCCGCCGCCCAGATCCACCGCCCGGACCTCGGATACCCGTCCATCGGCCGCGCCAACCCTGACCGGATCGTCCCAGGCGGCGGAGGTGGCCACCGGCACATGGGTGTCGGGATGCCGCAGAACCAGTTCGACGGTCTTGAGCAGGCCTTCGGTGTCCCCGGCCCACGTCGCCTCCAGGTGCGAGTCGATGGCCTCCAGTTCCAGCACGCTGCGTTCCCGGCCTTCGTTCAGGCGCAGCCACCGGCCGCAGATATGGAGCAACACGACCTTCTTCCCGCTCTCGTCGCTCCCCTTCAGCAACAGCGCGGGCCCCGGATCGTCCTCCAGAAGCATGTACCGGACGGCCTTGCCGTGCTCGGGATTGGCGGGCGCGCTCAGATCGATGGTCATCGTCCGGTCACCGGTCCGGCCCTTGAGACAACTGACCACCGCGGCTTCGACCTTCCCGTCCTTGTCGGGATAGCCCAGGCCCAATTCGAGGATGAGTTCGGCATGTTCGACCGCGTGGACCGGCGTGAAGACCGGCATGCACCCGAAGCCGATCGCGGCCGCCGCCGAGCCCAGCAGCAGGACGGTGCAGACCAGCATGACCTTGATCCAGCGCATGGCAGCGTTCCCTCCACCAGGCTCATTGCCGGTGGAGGCCGGCCACTTACAGACATGCACGGCAATCTGGCGACTCTAAGGAACGACGAAGCACCCAGACGCCTTGGGCCGGCGGGCGATCAGGCCTCTTGCTTCCGCAGCCACTCCACGAAACGGGCCAGGCCATCCTCCAGGCCGACCGACGGGCTGTAGCCGATCATCCGCCGGCTCTTGGAGATGTCCGCGCTGGTCAGCGGCACGTCGCCGGGCTGGTCGGGCAGCTGCTGGCGAACGGCCTTCTTGCCGAGCGCGGCCTCGATCGCGGCCAGCAGCTCGTTCAGGGTCACCACCCGGCTCTCGCCGAGGTTGTAGATCCCGAAGCCCCTCGAGCGGTAGAGGGCGCCGAGCGTGCCCCCGACGATGTCGGCGATGTAGGTGTAGTCGCGCCCGGACTTCCCGTCGCCGAAGAAGGGCACGGGCCGGCCCGCCTCGATCAGCCGGGCGAACTTGTGGATGGCCAGGTCCGGCCGCTGGCGCGGGCCGTAGGCCGTGAAGTAGCGCAGGCAGGCGATGTCCAGCCCGTAGAGCTGGTGGTACACCCCGGCGAAGTGCTCCATGGCCCGCTTGGAGGCCGCGTAGGGCGAGAGCGGCTGGTCGCAGGCCGCGTCCTCCCGGAACGGAGCCGGCGTGCCGGCGCCGTAGACCGAGCTGGAGCTGGCCAGCACCAGCCGCCGTACCCCGCCGGCCCGGGCGGCCTCCAGCAGCGCCAGCGTTCCCCGGACGTTGACGTCGAGGTACAGCTCCGGCTGCTCGATCGACGGGCGCACTCCGGCGCGGGCGGCCAGGTGGATGATCGCGTCGAAGCACTTCTCGGCGAAGAGCCGCGCGAGCAGCGCCCCGTCGCGGATGTCGCCCTCGACCAGCTGGAAGGCCGGGCCGAACCCCCGGGCCGTCACGAGGTTCCGGCTCTTGACTTCCGCGGAGTAGAAGTCGTCGAAGTTGTCGAGGCCGACTACCTCCTCGCCGAGTTCCAGCAGGCGGTCGCAGACGTGCGAGCCGATGAAGCCGGCGGCGCCGGTGACGAGCACGAGCACGGAGTCGGCCCTCAGCCTTTCCCCGGCCGAGCGACCGGCCGGCCGATCCCGTAGCAGGTGAAGCCGCGCTCGGCGAGCCGCGCCGGGTCGTAGATGTTCCGGCCGTCGAAGATCACCGGCCGGCGCATCAGTTCCTTCATGCGCATGAAGTCCGGACGGCGGTAGGCGTTCCACTCGGTGGCCAGCACCAGCCCGTCGGCGCCGCGCAGCGCCTCGTAGGGATTCTCGGCCAGGGCCAGCCGCGCGCCGAGCTCCCGCCGGGCGTTCTCGGCCGCAGCCGGGTCGTGGCCGACCACCGCGGCGCCACGATCGAGGAGCGCGCGGGCCAGGACCAGCGCCGGCGCCTCGCGGACGTCATCGGTGCGCGGCTTGAAGGCCAGGCCCCAGAGGGCCAGGCGCACGCCGGTGAGCTTCCCGCCGTACTCCTTCTCTATGAGCGGCAGCAGGGTCAGCTTCTGGCGCTCGTTGGCGGCATCGGTGGCTTCGAGGATGGCTGCCGGCAGGCCCAGTTTCCTGGCCAGGGCGGTCATGGCCCGCACGTCCTTCGGGAAGCAGCTCCCGCCGTAGCCCACGCCCGGGAAGAGGAAGGACTGGCCGATGCGCCGGTCGGCGCCGACCGCCACCCGGACCCGGTCGATGTCCGCGCCCAGCGCCGCGGCCAGCCCGGCCATTTCGTTGATGAAGGAAATGCGGCTGGCGAGCAGGCAGTTGGCCACGTACTTGGCCATCTCGGCGCTGGCCGGGTCCATGACCAGGATCGGCGAGCCCGTGCGGGTGAAGGGCTCGTAGAGCTCGCGGAGCAGCCCGGCAGCGCGCGCCGAGCGCACGCCGACCACCACCCGGTCGGGGCGCATGAAGTCATCGACGGCCGCGCCCTCCTTGAGAAACTCGGGATTGGAGGCCAGCTCGACCTGGGCCTTAGGGAACTCGCGCGCGAGCCCGTCGGCCAGCATCTGGTTGGTGCCCACCGGGCAGGTGCTCTTGACCACCAGCAGCAGTTCGCGGCCGGAGGCCAGCGAGGTCCGGGCGGCCTCCGCGGCGGCCGCGCGCACCGCCGACAGGTCCGCGGCCCCGTCGGCGCCCTGCGGCGTGCCCACGGCGATGAAGGCGATCTCGGCGGTGCGGCAGGCGTCGGCGAACGAGGCGCAGAAGGTCAGGCGCCCCTCGGCCAGGTTGCGTTTGAGAAGCTCCTCGAGCCCCGGCTCGTAGATGGTCAGCTCCCCGGCGGAGAGGCGCTTGAGCTTCCCGGCGTCGAGCTCGGCGCAGAGCACGTCGTTGCCGCTCTCGGCGAAACAGGTCGCGGCGACGAGCCCGACGTAACCGGCTCCGGCGATGGCTATCTTCAAGGTGGACTCCCGCTCTCCCCCGCCCTGCCCCGTTTCCGAGACGAGTGGAGTTTATCCGCGGCCAGGAAACGGTGCAAGCGCGTCTGGCTCGCGCCCCCTTCACAGCCCCCGCGAGTCGTAGGCCCAGTGGAGCACAGCCTGGCGCTGCCGGCGCCGGCAGGCCCGGTCGCCGCGCCCGCAGTTCGCCGCCAACTGGGCCACGTGCCGGCGGATGGCCCGCCAGCGGCGGATCTGCCGCGCGTCATCAGGGCAGCGCCGCCCGCGGTAGTAGCGGCAGTACCACTGGAACCAGCCGCGGGGGTCCTCGTGGTAGATCCAGCCCTTGGCACGCCAGACGGACAGGGGCTGGGAAGCGTTCACGCCGAAGCAGTTCATGGCCGGGTCGTGGCGCTTCGGGCAGAGTCTGGCTCGGCGGAACCAGGATGCCGGGAACTCCGCGGCGCAGTCAGTCATGTACCGGCCGCCGAACACTCCGAGCTCCAGCATTTCACGCGGAGTCAGCTCCGGGCAGAAGTCCGGATGGAAGTTCCGCCCGGCCGGTTCGGTCAGCAGGTAGCTGTAGCCCTTCTGCATCAGATCGTTGACGGCGACCCGCTTCGGCTTCATCGTGGTTCCCCCCGGGCCGCCGGAACCGGCGTTGACCGCTCAGCCCTGCAGGCCATTCTTCCCTCTGGAGGCGGCGCTGTCAAGGACTGCGCCCGGACGAGCCCACGAGTATGTAGGGGAGCAGCATGCTGCGCCCCTGCGCGGGGATAGGCCCCGAAATCCCGTTGCGCGCCCCGGCGGCGGTGCTTACACTGCGCCGGTCGACGCCGGCCCGGATGAGGGGGAGATCGCGCACCATGCGTATCGACTACCTGGCCCACGCCTGCTTCCTGGTGACCGGGGACTCCGGCGTCCGGATCGCCTTCGACCCCTACGATCCGAAGCACTACGGAGCGGCGTTCCGCTTCAAGCCGGCCGGCGCCGACGCCGACCTGGTCTTCGCCAGCCACGACCACGCCGATCACGGCGCGGTGGGGGAGATCGGCGGCTCGCCGCGGGTCGTGAAGGGCGCCGTGTCCGGGAGCCACCGCGGCGTCGAGTGGTCCGGGCTCGGCGCCTTCCACGACGAGGCCCACGGCGCGCAGCGCGGGCCGGTGACGGTCTTCCGACTGACCGTCGAAGGCATCGCCCTCTGCCACCTGGGCGACCTGGGGGCACCGCTGGCCGCGGCCGAAGCCGCCAAGCTTGGCAAGCCCGACGTCCTCTTCGTCCCCGTCGGCGGCCACTTCACCATCGACGCGGCGGGGGCCGTGGCGGTGGGCCGGCTGCTCAAGCCCAGGGTGGTCGTGCCCATGCACTTCCGGACCACCAAGCTCGACTTCCCCATCGCCCCGCCCGAGGACTTCCTCGACATCTCCCCCTGGCCAGTCAGCAGAAAGGGAGGCACCGTGACCTTCAAGACCGCCGAACTGCCGTCCACCACCGAGGTCTGGTTCATGGAGCCGCTGCGGTGAGCCGCGGGGCGAAGATCCTGCTGGCCCTGGCGCTCCTGGCGGCCGTGGTCACCGCAACCTTCTTCTTGAGCCGCCGGACCTCCCGGGGCCGCGACGGCGAGGTGGTGGTCTACACCTCGGCGGACAGCGCATACGCCCGGCCGGTCTTCGAGGCCTTCGAGAAGCGGACCGGCATCAAGGTTCTGCCGGTGACCGACGCCGAGGCCGCCAAGACCACCGGCATCTACAACCGGCTCATCGCCGAGAAGGGCCGCCCGCAGGCCGACGTCTTCTGGAACTCGGAGATCGGCCGGACGCTGCTGCTCGGCCGCCAGGGCATTCTCGAGCCGCTCGATCCGCCCTCGGCGGCCACCCTGCCGCCCGAGTTCCGGCCCAAGGACGCTCTCTGGCACGGTTTCGCCTGCCGGGTGCGGGTGCTGATCTACAACCGGAACCTCGTGAAGGCCGAAGACGCGCCCAAGAGCGTCCTCGACCTGGCCGACCCCAAGTGGAAGGGCAAGGCGGCCATCGCCCTGCCGCTCTTCGGGACCACCGCCACCCACGTCGCCGCGCTGCGCGCGACCCTCGGCCGGGAGAAGGCCGGCGAGTTCCTCCGCAGGCTCGTGGCCAACGGCGCCCAGGTGGTCAACGGCAACGGCATCGTCGCCGACCGGGTGGGCGACGGCTCGGCGCTGGTCGGCCTGACCGACACCGACGACGCCTGGGACCGCCGCGACTCGGGCAAGCCCATCGAGATGGTCTACCCCGACCAGGGCCCGGGACAGAGCGGCGCGCTGATCATCCCCAACACCGCCGCGCGGATCGCCCGGGGGCCGCACGCCGGGGCGGCGGCCGCCTTCCTCGACTTCCTGTGCTCCCCGGAGGCCGAGCGCATCCTGGCCGAGAAGCCGGCCCGCCACCTGCCCAGCTCGCCCAAGCGCGGGGTCCCGACCGCCGACGACGCCGTCGCCCTCTGGCAGATCCGGGACATGAAGGTCGACTGGGAGAAGGTCGCCAACGAACTCGAGGCCCAGCCGGCGGAGCTTGAGAAGATCTTCCGGAGGTAGAACCCATCGTCAGATTCCTGGCAGCGGCGCCCGCAGTCGGCCTGCTCCTCGCCCCCTTGGTCGCCTTCTTCCTGGGAGGGGCCGACCCCTCCAGCCTCGCCGCGGCACCCTACGTCCGCTCGCTCGTCCTGGCCTCGGGCGCGGCGGCGCTGGCGCTGGCGCTGGGGCTGCCCGCCGGCTGGGCGCTGGCCGGCGCCGGCCGTGGTCCGCGCTGGATGCTCGCCGGCGCTCTGGCCGTGCTCTTGGTGCCGCCGTACCTCGCCGCCTCGGTCTGGCTGATCTTCGCTGGCCGGCTCGGCCTCGTGGGCCTCTCCGACCAGGCGCTCTCGATCGTGCCCGAGGCCACCCGCGGATTCCTCGGCGGCGGGAACCTGATTGGTGCGGCCGCGGTGCTGGCCGGCTCGCTCTGGCCCTGCGTGGCGCTCTCGGCCGCCGGGGCACTGTCCGCCGTGGGCCGGGAGGAGCGCGAGGCGGCGCTGCTGGCCCGCGGGCGCTGGGGGCGGCTCGTCGGCGTCGATCTGCCAGCGGCGCTGCCGGCCGCGCTCGCCGGCGCGGGCCTGGTCTTCGCGCTCGCCGCCACCGAGGTCGGCGCGACGGACCTTTTCAGGGTGGACGCGGCCACCCGCGACGTCCTCAAGGGCTTCGAGGTCTCCCACGACTACTCCGCGGCCGCCGGCAGGGCCCTGCCCCTGCTCGGCTTCGCCCTGTTTTTCGGCGCGGCGCTGGGCGCGCTGCTGACCTGCCGCATCTTCCCTCAGATGGCCACCGCCAAGGCGGCACCGGCCGCCGCCGGCCCGGCGCCGCGGGCCTTCGCCTGGGCGCTCCTGGCGGCGACCCTCGCGGCCGTGCTGGCCGGGCTGGCCGCCAACGCCGGCTCGCCGGCGGTCATCGCCCGGGCCGCGGCCGGCGAGTTCGGACTCGTGGGCCGCAGCCTGGCCCTGGCTGCCGCCGGGGCGACCGCGGCTCTGCTCCTCGGCGGCGCGGCGGTCTGGGCGGCGGCTCCGGCCCGGGCCGGCTCGCGACCGGCCTGGACGCTGGCCGCGGTGCTCGCGCTGCTGGCCCTGCCGCTCGTCCTGCCCGGGACTCTCTGGGGCATCGGGGCGCTGCGCCTGCGCGACTGGGCCGGCGAGGCCGGAGCTCCGGTCTTCGACGGCCCGCTGGTGCTGGTCTGGTCGGGAGCGGCCCGGGGGGCCTTCGCCGCGGCGGCGATCCTCCACGCCGGGCGCCTGGCCATCGCACCGGAGATGCTCGAGGCCGCCCGGACGGCCGGGCTCGGGCGGCTCGACCGGGCCTGGCTCGCATTCCGGCTCATGCCCGGACACGTGGCCGCCGCGTGGCTGGTGGCCGCCGCCCTGGCCCTGGGAGAACTGGGCGCCGCCGTCCAGACCGCGCCCCCCGGCTGGGACACCCTCCAGGTCCGGGTTTTCGCCGAGATGCACAACTACCACGGCGTGACCACCGCCGCGCTGGCCTTCCTGACGACCGCGGCCACCGCAGCCGTCGCCGGCCTGGTCGCGTTCTGGGGGCCACATGGGTCCTATACGACCTATAGGACCTATCGGACCTATCAACCCGGAAGGAGCTAGCCCCGATGCTGCAACTAGAGGAAGTCAGCTTCCGCTACTCCGGGCGACCGGTGCTCTCGGGTTTCTCGCTGGAGGCCCGCGCCGGAGAGGTGCTGGCCCTGGTCGGTCCGACCGGCTCGGGCAAGACCACCGTGCTGCGCCTGCTCGCCGGCCTCGAGATCCCCGAGAGC
Organism: Planctomycetota bacterium; assembly: GCA_022703445.1. Classification (GTDB taxonomy): domain Bacteria; phylum Planctomycetota; class SZUA-567; order JAKLDR01; family JAKLDR01; genus JAKLDR01. Next base: position 8,766 of record JAKLDR010000072.1, read on the forward strand.
GGCCGGGTGCTCGTGGGCGGGAAACTGGCCGCCGCCGACGGACGGCTGCTCATCCCGCCGGAGCGGCGCGGCGTGGGCATGGTCTTCCAGCGCCTGGCGCTCTGGCCGCACCTGACCGTGGCCGGGAGCCTGGAGTTCGTCATGGCCGGGCGCGTCCCGGACGGCGAGCGCGCGATCCGCGCCGGCGCCATCCTCGCGGAACTCGGCATCGCGGATCTGGCCGGGCGGCGGCCCGCAGAGCTCTCCGGGGGCCAGTCGGCACTGGCCGCGGTGGCCCGGGCGCTCGCCCAGGATCCGCGGGCGCTGCTCCTCGACGAACCCTTCGGGGGCCTCGACCCGGAGCTTCGCGCCGCAACCCGCGCCAAGGTCTTTGCCCTGGTACGCTCTCGGAAGCTGGCGGCGGTCTACGTCAGCCACCTGCGCGAGGAGGCTGAGGAGGCTGCCGACCGGGTGGCGGGGATGACCGTTTAGCCGCAAGAAGGCGCAAAAGGCGCAAGGGGGGCAACACGAGATCAATCCATTGTGACCGACAATCCACGCCAGAAACAGGTGGTTGTGGCCCTGTCTCACACTCTTGCATCACGTAAGAGGGCAGGCTAAACTCAGGGCGGCAGGAGGATCTCGTCTTTGTCCGAAGCGCCGGCCAAGTTCGCGGTAGCCTCGCTATGGGTGGGACGGCCAACATCATTGGCCACCGATGCCGGCAGAACTCTGGTCCTGACGCCGGGGGAGTTCACTCCGTATTCGTTCTCGTTTGGCATCCGACACAAGGGAGAAGAGGTCGATCTTCTTTCTTCTTTGGTCCGTTTGGTCGACGACCAAGGGCGAATATGGGAGTACGAGTCAATCTGGACTGTCGAAGAAGTGGTCACGAAGATGACCGATTTTGGCTCGACGTCAGCGTTCGTCCGGTTTGACGATGCGCCGCTGGAATGGAAGATTGCCTTCGACGAAGACTCGTTCTTCTCCGGGGCGCGCGGCCTTCTCGACGATAGGTTTTACCGCCATCTGCATCTCGGGGATCAGGCGTTGCTTATACCTTTCCACTATCAGGCGCCCATCCTGGACATGGCGTTCCATGTGGGCCACAGGGTAGATCTCACAATGGTCCTCGCTAGAGTCAGCGGGTTGTATGCATGCGAGACGAGTGAGGGGCCGCGCATCACGCTGCCACCAATTGTTTTTGAGGTCGGCGTCGATAACCGGTTGTTTGTGAACCACTGGTACAAAGACAGTACAGGAAGTTGGGACCAGGATATTCTGCCCCAGCCGCTACTGTTCCGGCTGGCCGGTGGCAGCGGACAACCCAACCCGTTGATCAAGACGGGAGAAGTATAAAATGCCTGTTTCAGATTCAGGTGCTCTGTGTCTCTTGCGCCTTTATGCGGCCAGAAACTCCCCGTGTCTTTGACATCCCCGCATTCATTACTATAATCCCGCGCCCGTTGCCGGAAGTTTGAGCCGGCAGTTAGGAGTCTCCGTGACCAAAGAGCCTGAAGTCCCCACCACCGCCGAGGAGAAGTCGCCGGCCAAGCCGAAGAAGAAGGCCGCTCCGCGCGCCTCCGGGCGCGGCAAGAAACTGGTCATCGTGGAGTCTCCCGCCAAGAGCCGGACCATCGGCCGCTACCTGGGCTCCGACTTCGTGGTCAAGGCTTCCATGGGCCACGTGCGCGACCTCCCCAAGAAGGACTTCGGCGTGGACGTGGAGAACGGCTTCGCGCCCCGCTACGTGACGCTCCGCGGCAAGAACGTCACCGACCTCAAGAAGGCCGCCAAGACCGCATCCGAGGTCTACGTGGCCCCCGACCCGGACCGCGAGGGGGAGGCCATCGCCTGGCACCTGCTCCAGGTCCTGGAAGTCCCGGCCGAGCGCGCCTTCCGGGTCAGCTTCAACGAGATCACCGAGAAGGCCATCAAGGAGGCCTTCAAGCACCCCGGCAAGATCGCCATGTCCCTGGTCGACGCCCAGCAGGCCCGCCGGGTGCTCGACCGCATAGTCGGTTACCGACTCTCCCCCTTCCTCTGGAAGAAGATCGCCAAGGGTCTGTCGGCCGGACGCGTGCAGTCGGTGGCCCTGCGCCTGGCCGTGGAGCGCGAGAAGGAGATCAAGGCCTTCAAGAGCCAGGAGTACTGGCGGATCGCCGCCAAGCTCTCCGGGGCCGCCGGGCCCTTCGAGGCGGAATTCCGGGAGATCGACCGGCAGCCGGCGGAGGTCCCCGACCAGGCCACGGCCGACCGCCTGCTTCAGGAACTCGGCCGCTGCGACTGGAAGGTGGCCGCCTCGCACCACAAGGAGGTGCTCTCCAAGGCCCCGCCGCCCTTCATCACCAGCCTGATGCAGCAGGCCGCCTCGGTCCAGCTGGGCTTCACCGCCCGCAAGACCATGACCATCGCCCAGCAGCTCTACGAGGGCGTGGACCTCGGCGAGGGCGGCCCGACCGGTCTGATCACCTACATGCGCACCGACTCCTTCCGGGTGTCGACCGAGGCCGTGGAGCTCGCGCGCAGGATCATCGGCGAGCGCTTCGGGCCCGACTACCTGCCGGCCAAACCCAACACCTTTGCCTCGCGCCGCGGCGCCCAGGAGGCCCACGAGGCCGTCCGGCCGACCTATCCGGAGCGCGCCCCCGAGACGGTCGAGGCCCGGCTGACCCCCGACCAGGCCAAGCTCTACCGCCTGATCTGGAACCGGTTCATCGCCAGCCAGATGTCCCCGGCACGCTATCAGGTGGGCCTGGCCGACGTGGTCGCCCAGCGCGCCGGCGGCCAGGAGCACCTCTTCCGCGCCAAGGGCCGGCACGTGGACTTCGCCGGCCACACGGTGCTGAGCCAGACCGCCGAGGGCGAGAGCCGGGCCAAGAAGGAGCTGCCGCTGCCGCCGCTCGTCGCCGGCGAACCGCTCAAGCTCGGCGAACTGGTCCCCAGCCAGCACTTCACCCAGCCTCCGCCGCGCTACACCGAGGCGTCGCTGATCAAGACCCTCGAGAAGGAGGGCATCGGCCGGCCCAGCACCTACGCCACCATCCTCTCGACGATCCTGGACCGCGGCTACGTCCGCCGCGAGCGCCGGCAGCTGATCCCCTCGGAGCTGGGCATCATCGTCTCCGACGCCCTGACCGCCCACTTCCCGAGCATCATGGACGTGGGCTTCACCCGCGACATGGAGGAGAAGCTCGACTCCATCGAGGCCGCCAAGCAGACCTGGACGACGGTGCTGGGCGACTTCTACGGCCCGTTCACCGCCGAGCTGGGCCGGGCCGAGGAGCAGATGGTCAAGGTCAAGGGCGCGGAGCCCGAGAAACCGGTGGCCTGCGAGAAGTGCGGCAAGCCCATGGTCATCCGCGTCGGCCGCACCGGCCGCTTCCTGGGCTGCTCCGGCTACCCCGACTGCAAGAGCGCCAAGCCCCTGGACGGCGAGGGCCGCCCGGCCCCCGTCGAGACCGAGTACAAGTGTCCGCGCTGCGCCAAGCCACTGATGCTCAAGACCGGCCGCCGCGGCAAGTTCTTCGCCTGCGCCGGCTATCCGGACTGCCGCTACTCGGCCAACTTCGGGGCCGACGGCAAGCCGGTCTTCCTGCCCGAGACCGACGAGAAGTGCCCGAACTGCGGCAGCCGCCTGGTGACCAAGACCGGCCGGCGCGGCCCCTTCCTGGCCTGCCCAGGCTACCCCAAGTGCAAGTTCGCCAAGTCCCTGGGCGGCGCCGCCGCCGGCCTGCCCGAGGTCAAGGAGAACTGCGACAAGTGCGGCAAGCCGATGGTGGCGCGCTGGGGCCGGCGCGGCCCGTTCATCGCCTGCACCGGCTACCCCGACTGCAAGAACGCCAAGCCCTTCGCCGGCAAGGACGGACAGGAGGCGGCACCGGCCGCCGAGACGGACGGCATAACCGACCTGCCGGCCCGCGCCGGCGACTCCGACCTGCCCACAGAGGGGTGATGCGGAACGATGACTGAGGCAGGAGGAAGGCGGCCGGGAGCCGACTGACCCTCCCGTCTGATCCCCTGCAATCCGTCATTCTGCATTCGCCGCCCGTACCGGAAGAGGTAATATACGGTCATGAGCAACACGAAGAATGGCAAGCCGCCGGCGGCGCCAGCGCCCCCCCTCCCTCCCGCTCCGCTGCCGCGGAACGCCGAGCCGGAGGCTCCGCCCCGCACCATCCCCGCGACCAGCCACTTCAACCTCAGCGCCCGCCTCGGCACGGTCGGCGCGCACATGAGCCGCACCGTGGTGGTCATCCCGCCGGAGACCCCGCTGATCGAGGCCTGCCGGCTGATGGCCGAGCGCCGGATCGGCTGCGTGGTGGTGGCTTCGGGCGGCAACCCGCTGGGCATCGTTTCCGAGCGCGATGTGGTCCGGCGCTTCGCCCGCAGGCAGTCCCTGTCCGTGCCGGTCAGCCAGGTGATGAACCGGCCGCTGCTGACCACCGTCCCCGGCGAGCCGGTGCTCGACGCTCTGGAACGCATGCGCGACAACCACATCCGGCGCCTGGTGGTCATAGACGAACGCGGCGGCCTCTCCGGGATCATCACCCAGACCGACATCCTGGAGGCCTCCAGCCGGCGCCTGGTGGACCTGGCCGACCGGCACGTGAAGATGGCCGAGGCCGCCAAGCGCGACGAACTGACCGGGCTCTTCAATCGGCGGGCCTTCAACAACTTCTTCCAGATCGAGCTCGGCCGCACCCGCCGCTACGGCGGACTGATGGCCATGGTCATGTTCGACCTGGACCACTTCAAGAAGGTCAACGACCAGTACGGCCACGACGCCGGCGACCACGTCCTGCGGGAGTTCTGCCGGATGCTCCAGGCCAACTGTCGCGAGGTGGACATCGCGGCGCGCTACGGTGGCGAGGAGTTCCTGGTGCTCATGCCCGCCGTCGGCACCCGCGCCGCGGCCCTCTTCGCCGAACGCATCCGGCGGGAGCTGGCCTCGGCCCAGATGGAACACGGCGCCCACCGCTTCCGCCTGACGGTCTCAGCCGGCGTCTGCAAGTGGAGCAAGGCGGCAGACAGCCTCACCGCCATGCACAAGCTGGCCGACCAGGCGCTCTACAAGGCCAAGAACTCCGGCCGCAACCGGGTCTGCGTCGCCGAGGAGGAGTCGGCCAGGCCCGCCAAACCGCTCAGGGTAGCCAAGCCTCTCCCCCGCCAACACCCGCCTCGCCGCCGCGGTGCCGAACAGAACGAGGCCCAGCCACAGAGGGCTCCGGGGACCTCAACGGCCTCAGAGCCCCGAGGCAAGTCGAGGGGGACGCGCAGGCAGACTTTCCGCCCGCGGCAATAGCCCTGGGACAGGCTTGCGAAGGCCGGCCGACATGCCGGCGCAGCCCGAACCCGGGCCGTCGCCCCACGAGACCACGCTGGCAGCACCCCTGCGCTGACAAGAGCAGCGCTGGGGCCCGCGCCGACTTTGAGGCCCCATCGGCCACTTAACTAGCCATTTCAACGAGACTTACCGAAAATGGAGACTCACTGCACGGATGATTGCTGATTATTGCGCACAGTGGCCTTGACGCATCATAACGCTTATGACATACTACGTACAGAAAGGAGAATCCCATGGCAACCAGGAAGATCTCCCGCAGAGCCTCGTCGGAACAGCCCGCCGCCGCCACCGCCGCCAAGGCGGACGACATGATAGGCATGGACGAGGCCATCGCACTGCTCAAGACCACCCGCCCTACCTTCTACCGCTGGCTGCGGTCCGGACGGATCAAGGCCATGAAGCTCGGCCGGCAGTGGCGTTTCTATCGCGGCGACGTGGAGCGTTTCCTGAAGGGCCAGGAGCCGCGCGTGGACCTGCCGGTGAGCATCGCGCCGCTCATCGACGAACTCGCTTCCCGGCTGGCCCAGGCCCGGTCCGGCGGACCGGTTCAGGCGGCGCCCGGCGGCGAGCCCGCCGGCCCCGGCGCCGGCACCAGCGATGACATAGGCCGCGCCGTGAACCTCGCCATCCTCCTGGGCGTGGCGCTCAAGGCCAGCGACTTTACGCTGGAGTCCTTCTCCACTGAGCCGGGAAGCGACATAGCCGCAATGCTCCGCTACCGGATCGACGGGGTGCTCCAGCCGATCGCCACCTTCGACCTCCGGCTGCTCCCGGCCCTGGTCGCGCGCCTCAAGACCCTGGCCGGCTGCGACGTCAGCGAGAAACGCCGCCCCCAGGACGGCCGCATTCTGGTGAAGGTCGAATCGCGCCAGGTCGACCTGCGGGCCTCCTTCGTGGGCGCGGCCATGTCCGAGTCGGTCACCGTGCGGATACTCGACGCCCGGACGGTGCTGCTCGGCCTCGACCGTATCGACTATGCCGAGGCCGACATGAAACGCCTGCGCACGGCCATCGCCGCGCCGTGGGGACTCAACCTGCTGGTGGGGCCCACCGGCTCCGGCAAGACCACGGTGCTCTACTCCTGTCTCAAGGAGCTGGCCGGCCCGGGCATCAAGACCATGTCGGTGGAGGACCCGGTGGAGTATCTCCTGCCCTGGGTGACGCAGATACCCATCGCCGAGGGCCAGGGGCTGACCTTCACCCGGGCGGTGCGCTCCATCCTGCGCTCCGACCCCGACGTCATCATGGTGGGTGAGATCCGCGATCGCGAGACGCTGCTGCTGGCGTTGGAGTCGGCCCTCACCGGCCACCTGGTCTTCAGCACCCTGCACACCGACGAGGCCGCCGCCGCGCTCAGGCGCATGGTGGACATCGGCGCCGACCCCTTCGTGGTCGCCGACGCCACCCGGGTGATACTGGCCCAGCGTCTGGTGCGCAAGCTCTGCCCGGAGTGCCGTCACAAGGCCGCCCCGTCGGCCGACCTCGCGCGCCGCGCCGAGCAGGCCGCCCGCTCCGGCGGGCTGGGATGGGAAACGCTGCCCGCGGATTGGCGCGAGCCGGTCGGCTGCCCGAAGTGCGGCCAGACGGGCTACCGCGGCAGGACGGTGATCGCCGAGACCATCCAGGTCACGCCCGAGGTCGGCGCGGCGCTGCGGCGCGGCGCCGGCGTCGAGGAACTGCGCGCCACGGCCGTGCGCCAGGGGATGACCACGGTGGCCGCGGACGGCGTCCGCCGCGCGAGCGCCGGCCAGACCTCCCTGGCGGAGGTCTTCCGGGTGCTGGGGGTGCCGACGGAGTAGCGGCCGCCAAGCAATTATGAATGCTGAATGATGAATGCAGAAATGCGGGGACTGAAGCGGGCGCCGCCATCCCCCGGCAGCATTCATAATTCATCATTCTGCATTCGTCAGGCCGTGTACCCCGCGTACTTCCTCTTGCCCTCGAGCCTGAGCAGCGCAGCCAGCGCGTAACACGCCGTCCGGGCGCCGAGTTCGACGCGCGACTCGTGGACATAGTCACCGTGAACGCAGTAGTATCCGCCGTGGAAGCGGGGCTCACGCGCCTTCAGCTCCTGGAGCGAGAAGAAGTGCGGCACGGAGCGCAGCGCCGCCTCGCGGTATTTCTTCTCGCCGCTCACCGCGGCCATGTCCAGCATCTCGAGGATCAGCGTGGCGGCCGCGGAGTTCACCGCCGGCCGGCCGAAGGCGCCGTCCCTGCGCTGGATGGACAGCGCCCAGTCCAGGTACTTGCGCGCGGCGTCCAGGTACTTGGGGCGCCTGGTGAGCCGGTAGGCGCGCAGCAGCGCCTGGGTCGTGAAGTCGTCGTTGGTCTTGTGCATGTCCTGCCAACCAAGGTGGTTGGGGTCCTTGCTCCTGCCCGTCACGTCCCGGCCGCTCCTGGGATCCACCTCGATGCGGATGGAGCCGTCGGGCTTCGGGAAGGTCCGGATCCAGGTGTCGCAGATGGTCAGGCCGAGCTTCAACCACCGCTTATCCCGAGTGGCCGCGAACAGATCGAAGAAGAAGAGCGGGCTGCCGCCGTGGAATGACCCGATCTGCCAGTAGGGCTCGCCCTCCGGCTCGATGAAGAAGGTCCAGGCCGGGTACCCGCGGCGCATGGAGTTCCTCCGGAACCACTCGGCGAAGGTCCTGGCTCGCCAGAGCGCGTCCTTGTCGCCGGCGTAGAGCCCGAGGTGCAGCAGGCCCCAGGCCGCGGAAAGCGCGTCGCGCGGGTGGAACTCGGCGGTCTGCGGAGTCACCTCGCGAATTGCCCCGAAGGACCGCGGCCTGCGAGCATCGAGCACCTGCAGGGACTTCAGGTAGCTCCCGGCGCGCGCGGCGGCCTCCAGGTAGCGCTTGTCCCCGGTGCGTTTCCAGGCCATGAGCATGGCGATCACGGTCATGCCCGTGGTCCAGTTGGTGGTGTAGGAGACCTTCTCCGGCTTGCCGCGCACCCGGATGCCGTTCTCGAAGCGGCCGTGGTCGGCCAGGTGCCGGCGGGTCACCTGGATGTTGACGAACCAGTCGGCGAGCTTGCGGGCGCGGTCGAGGCACTGCTGCTGCAGGGATGCCACGGGACGGTCTCCTTTCAGAAGAGCGCCGGCTGGAGCGGAGGCGTCGGAATGGCGGCCTCCGACTTCGCCGGCATGGTCCGCCGGGATTCTCTCCGGAGCGGACGCATCAGCAACGAGAGATTGCCGCGTTCCCACTCTCGGGCGCGACGCCAGTCGGGGTGGCGCCGTTCGGCCGCGCGGAACTCCCGGTCGTGCCAGCGCCGGGTGTCGGCCGGCTGCAGGGCGTGGAGCATCTCGTGGTAGACGATGAAGGCCACGAAGAACTCCGGGACCTCCGCGCGGTCCAGCGCCGGGTTGATGGTGATGAGCCCCCGCCGACGGTTGTAGGCCCCGAGCCGTCGGTGCCGCACGCGCCGGCCGGGCCTGGCCAGACGTCCCCAGGAGATCGGCGCGGTCACCGCCCCGCCGAAGAACTCGCGATTGACGCGCGCGTAGAGCGCGGCGAGGTCGTGACAGACTCCTGCCGTCCGGATCTCAGCCGCGCGGACCGGACGGATCCGGGCCTCGAGCACCGGAACGGCCCGGATGAACTCGCGGACGGCATCGGGGCAGCGCCCCCTGCCCTTCCCCATCCAGCCGCCCAGGGCCTCGACCACCGCCTCAGGCGCGTCGAGGAAGGCCTCCTGCACCCGCGCCCTGACCCGGCCGAGCAGGTCCGTCCGGAAGCTCACGAAGCGCCGGAGGTTGCGGGTGAGCTTGAGTTCCACGCACCGGTGGCTGGCGGCTGCGAGGCGGAGCTGAAGGTCGGCGGGAGTTAGCCGGTCCGACCGGTCGGACTTGTCGGACCGGTCCGACTGGTCAGACCCGGCGGCGGCCATCACGCCCCGGCCCCGCCTGCTGCCGGCGACGGCCTCGGAGCCGGCTCCGGCGCCGCTGGCTCGGCCTTGGGCTCCCCCGCCTTGCGCCGGAGCGGAACGAAGAGCACGTCGAGCTTGCGCCCGCCGTCGGGCGTGCTCTCCCACCGGAAGAGCCGCCAGGCGAAGGCGAAGCGCCGCGCGCCGCTCTCGCGGCTGTCCCAGGCGATGAACGGGAAGCAGTCCAGCGACTTGTCGCGCCCGGCGCGCTGATAGTCGACGATCTTCCAGAGAACCCTGGCCCGCACCGCCTCGCCCTCGCCCTTCGGGTCGGTCGAGCCGATGTTGCGCCGGTGGTCCTCGTAGAGCCAGCCCAGGATGCGGAAGTCGCGCCAGTAACCGGAGGGCTGGGCGCCGGCTCCGTCCTCCGAACGCGGGCGCATGTGCGGGTCGCCCCCGTAGTCCGGCGCCCGGCCGGTCCCCGACTTCCAGGACCAGAGCGGGAAGAGGCTGTTCTCGCGCCCCCCGGGGCGGTTCTCGCTCCAGAACCACGGGAAGACCCAGGTCTCGCGGCGGTCGCCGAAGCGCTCGGTGGAGAAGACCGGATACACCGAGGCCCGGCCGTAACCCGCCTCGCGCGCGAAGGCCGTCAGAGGCCAGATCAGCCGCAGCGTGTCGTGCCCGCCCTCCTGGCTGTAATTGGCCCCGATCAGCAGTGCGTTCCAGAATGCGTCGCGGCCCTCCCCGCCCCGCCGCGAGAAGAGCGGACTGAGGAAGAGCTGGTCCTCCCGGTCGTAGTAGTAGAGCGGCAGCAGGTGGTTTTGGACCTTGCCGCCTCCCCAGCGCGCGTGGGCCAGACCGGCCAGCGTCCAAAGATCCTTCTCCCCGCCGCTGCGGCCCAGTACGGTGAGGGCCGGAGGGACTATCCAGGTGCGGTCCTGGCCGTTGCGGCTCATGCCGCCCAGCAGCGTGACCAGGAACGACGAGTCCCCGGGCCCCCGCCGGTGATAGTAGGCGGGGAAGAGCAGGCTCCAGCTTAGCTCTCCGTCTCGCCCGCAGGACCACAGCGGGGTCACATGGGTGGAGCGGTTCGCGCCCCAGTCGCCGTAGTAGACGGGCAGCGCCAGGCGCCAGCCGGTGGCCTTGTCGACGTCATGCTGCCAGTAGAACGGCGCGCCCACCGCCCAGCGCTCATCGCCGTCCCGCCAGTAGTGGCCCAGCGGCCAGAGCGCGAAGGCGTAGCGGTGGTCGTTCTTGCCGTAGTCGCCGCAGAGCGGCCAGACCCGCCAGCCCTTGCTCTCGTGGTCGTCGCGCCAGTTGACCACCGGCCATAGCAACGAGGTGTTGCCCTCCTCGTGCAGCCACAGCGGGAAGAAGTGGCAGTACCTGCCCTGTCCATACCAGAAGAGCGGGAAGGCCGCGGCGTAGCGGGAGCCCTCCGCGCCTCCCCAGAAGAACGGGAAGACTCCGTAGGCATCCTTGAACCACCAGAACTCCGGGAAGAGCACGAAGTAGCGGTCGCCGGAGGATCCTCCCCAGAAGAACGGGAAGACGCACTTGCCGCCGCGGAACCACCAGACCTCCGGAAAGAGCACAAAGTACCGGTCCCCGGACGCCCCTCCCCAGAAGCACGGGAAGACGCGATGCTCATTGTAGCGGAAGTCGAACTGGCTGAGCGGCCAGAGCACGTTGTACTCGCGCTCGTCACCGCCCCGGTCCAGGTTGTAGACCGACCAGAACGGTCGGATGCCGTAGTGGTCGTCGGTGGTCTCGAAGAGCGGCCAGAGCACCGACAGGCTCGCGTCGCGCCGGTAGACCAGGGGCCAGACCTGCACGCGTTCTGAGTCGGCGACCGTGCCCTTGGAGACGGCCGGTCCGGAGTAGAACGGGGTGCCCTTGGCGTAGATGCTGCTGCACCCGCCCGCCAGCGCGGCGGACAGAGCCAGGGCCACCAACCACCCGCAGTTCTTCGGCATGGACACCTTACCTCCTCAATTTATCCGACCGGTCAGGCTGGTCGGACTGGTCTGACAGATTGGATGGGGCTGCAAGGCTCACGCCCCCGCCCCGCCCTCCGCCGGCACCGTTTCCGGAGCCGGGGCCGGAACCGCCCCGGGCGCTGGGGGCTCGGCCGGCGTTGCGGCCGGCACCGATGCAGGCACCGGGGCCTTCGCGGCCTGGCCGGCGCGGCGCATGAACGGGATGAAGAGCACGTCGAGCTTCCGGCCGCCGCCGGCCGAGCGCTCCCAGCGGAAGAGCCGCCAGGCGAACGAGAAGCGCTTGAGTTCCTCGTCGGGACGGCGGTCGTAGGAGATGAACGGGAAGGCGTCCACGGCCACGTCCTGGCCGACGCGCTCGTAGTCCCAGATCTTCCAGAGGACGCGCCGGCGGACGTGCTCGGCCGGCGGACGCGACTTGCCGTCCTTGGGCGCCGGCGCACCTATGTGCTCCTGGTGGTCGTCGTAGAGCCAGCCCAGGACGTGGAAGTTGCGGCGGTACCCGGTGCCGTCGACGCCCGATTCGTACCACCATAGCGGGACGAATTCGCTCAAGGTCCCGCCGGCGCCGCTCTCCGTGACGGCCCAGGGGAAGACCCAGGTGCTGCGGAAGTCGCCGCTGCGGTGCGTGGAGAAGAGCGGATAAACCGACGCCCGGCTGTAGTCCCGGCTCTGCGCGAAGGCCGTGAACGGCGGCAGCACCCGGACCGTCCGGTGGCCGGCGGCGTCGTCGGACGAGTGGGCCAGGAGCCCCAGGACGTTCCAGAAGCCGTCGGCGCCGGCGCGCCGCGAGAACGGCAGCGAGAGGAAGGTGCCCGACTCCCCGTCGTAGACGTAGAGGGGCAGCAGGTGGCTTTCCCGGCGCGCCCCGCCCCAACGCGCGTGCGCCAGCCCCCCGAGCGTCCAGACGTCGCGCTCCTCCCGGTCCCAGGCCAATGCCGTCAGCGCCGGGGGCACCACCAGGGACCGCCCTTGCTCCCCGTTCTTGGAGAAGTGCGCCCCGATTCCCAGCACGTTCCAGAAGCCGTTGGCGCCGCTGCGCCGCGAGAACGGCAGGGTCAGGAGCAACTGCCTCTCGCGGTCCCAGTAGTAGAACGGCAATGCGTGGCTCTGGTGGTGCGCGCCGCCCCACCTGGCGCGGACCAGCGGGCCGAGGGTCCAGAAGTCGCGGTCCTCGCCGACGCGCTCGTAGAAGGTCAACGCCGGGGGAACCAGCACCCCGGAGCGCCCCGCCCCCTCCCACCAGCGGTGGGCCCCCAGCCCCAGGACGTTCCAGAACCCGTCCTCCCCGCCCCGCCGGGAGAAGGGCAGCGACAGGAAGGTCCGGGCCTCGCGGTCGTGGAAATACAGGGGCAGGACGTGGCTCTGGTGGTGCTCCCCGCCCCAGCGCACGCGGGCCAGGGGCCCGAGCGTCCACAGGTCCCGGTCGGCACCGTCGCGCCGGTAGAAGGACAGCGCCGGAGGCACGAGCGTCCGGTGGCGGTCCGGCGCGTACCACCAGTGGTGCGCCCCCAGGCCCAGGGCGTTCCAGAAGCCCTGCGCCCCGCCCACCCGGGAGAACGGCAGTGACACGAAGGTCTGCGCCTCGCGGTCGTGGAAGTAAAGGGGCAGTACGTGGCTCTGGTGGCGCCCCCCGCCCCACCGGAAGTGCGACAGCGGGCCGAGGCCCCAGACTTCCCGGTCCGGGCCGTCGCTGCGCACGGAGGAGAGCGCCGGCCAGATCAGCCAGCGGGAGCGGTCCGCCTGGCTGAAGCGGCCGAAGAGCGGCGTGACCAGGCTGTCGGCCTGCCGGCCCGGCTCGGACTGGTGCCAGTAGGCCGGCAGCAGGAAGCTCCAGCGCCGCGCGGGATCCCCGCCCTGGGAGTAGAGCGGCGAGAGGAACGTGCGGCTCTCGCGATCGTAGTAGTAGAGCGGGAGCACGTGGTTGCGGACCGAGGCGCCTCCCCAGCGGAAGTGGGCCAGGGGTCCCAGCGTCCACAGGTCCCGGTCCGCGCCCTGGCTGGTGAAGGAACACAGCCCGGGCAGCGCCAGCCACTGGGCGCGGTCCCCCTCGGCGCTGCGGCCGAAGAGCGGCGTGACCAGCAGGCTGGTCCCCGCGGCCGGGTCGCTCCGCCGGTAGTAGAAGGGCACCAGCACGCTCCAAGGCGTCTTGCCTCCGCCCTGCGCGTAGAGCGGCGTGAAGAGCAGCTCGCCCTCCCGGTCGTAGTAGTAGAAGGGCATGGCGTGGCTCTGGTGGACCGCTCCGCCCCAGCGCGAGTGGAACAGCGGCCCCAGCGCCCACAGGTCGCGGTCCGAGCCGCGCCGGGTAATCCAGGAGAGCGCCGGAGGGATCACCGCCCAGGAGCTGTCCCCGTCGCTGGCCCGGGCGAAGAGCGGCGTGATGGTCCGGCTGGAGCGGCCGGAGGCGTCCGCCCCGTGGTAGTAGACGGGCAGCAGCAGGCTCCAACTGCCGGCCGGTCCGCGCCCCGCCGAGAACAGCGGCGTCAGGTGAAAGGCGCGCTCCCGGTCCCACTGGCCCCAGTAGAGCGGCACCAGCGCGCGCCGACCGGAGTCCCGGCCGGCGAAGTCGTAGTAGAGCGGCAGGAACAGGCGCATGCGCTCGTCGCCGTCGCGCCGGTAGTGCCCCAGCGGCCAGAGCGCGAAACTGTAGCGCGAGTCGCCCTTCTTGCCGCGATAGTCGCCGACCAGCGGCCAGACCCGCCAGCCGGAGACCGCATCGGTCTCCTTGAAGTTGACTATCGGGCCGAGGGCGTAGGTGTCGGACCCGCCGGGCTCGCTGAAGCGCATCCAGAGGGGCAGCAGGTGGCAGTACTGGTCCCGCTCGTACCAGAAGAGGGGGACGACCGCGGCGGAGTCCCCGGAGCGGTTCCAGTATACCGGCGGGACGCAGCGGTGCCGCCCAACCTGCCAGAACCCCGGGAAGGCCACGAAGTAGCGGTCCTCCCCCTGGCCGCCCCAGAAGAAGGGCAATATCGCCTTGTGCTCGGGATACCACCACACCGCGGGGAACGTCCCGAAGTAGCGCCGCCCCGCCCCTCCCCCCCAGAAGAACGGAGGGGCGTAGCCGCTATGGTCGGGCAGCGACCAGAACCAGGGGAAGGCCACGAAGTAGCGGTCATCGCCCTTGCCGCCCCAGAAGAAAGGAAGCACCGCCTTGTGCTCCGGATACCACCATACCTCCGGGAAGGCCACGAAGTGGCGCGCCCCGGCCCTGCCGCCCCAGAAGAACGGCAGGGCCGCGCCGCGGTGCCCGCCGGACAGGGACCAGAACCAGGGGAAGGCCACGAAATAGGCGTCGTCCCCCCGGCCGCCCCAGAAGAAGGGCAGCACGGCCTTGTTGTCCCGGAACCACCACACCTCCGGGAAGGCCACGAAGTAGCGGTCGCCGGGCTGCCCGCCCCACAGGAACGGCAGGATCCGATGCTCGTCGTAGCGGTAGTCGAACTGGGCCCACGGCCAGAGCACGTTGTACTCGTGCTTCTGCTCGTCGAGGCCGTAGACCGACCACAGCGGGCGCAGCGCCAGGTGATCGGGGGTCTTCTCGAAAGACGGCCACATGACGGACAGGTTGGGTTCTTGATAATAGGCCAGCGGCCAGACGTTGGCGCGCTCGCCCCGGGTGTTGACCGGCCCGGTGTAGAACGGCGTGCCCTTGGCGTAGGTGCTCTTGCAGCCGCCGGCCGCCACGGCGGCGGCGAGCAGCAGAGCACCCCAGATAGCGATCCGTACCGGCATGGACGACTCCTTCGCGAAACCGCCCTTCGCGATGCTACCTGCCGATCTCGTCGACCACGATCGCCGGCTTGCGGGAGGCGGCGAAACTCCGCGCCTCGCGCTCGACGGCATCGACCAGGGCCCTGAGCCTCATCCCGGGGTCCACCCCGTACTTCCGGCCGCTGTCGTATCGCGCCCAGCCCGGATCGACCGTCAGGAAGCGCTCGTGCTCGTCCAGGTTCAGATCGATGGTCCGGGCCGTTCCGGTGGCCAGGTCGGTCAGCGTGTACCTGGCCAGGCGGTTCTCGGGGTGGTGAACGCTGTGGTGGCGGTAGCGCCCCTGCTCGAAGCGCAGGAAGAAGGCGAATCCGGCCTCGCGGGCCGCCGCCGGGGTGCCGTCCGGGCCGAGGGCCCTGACCTCCTCGAAGATCCGGCGCTGCCGGAGGCCGGCGGCCAGGGTCTTCTGGTCGATATCCAGGAAGCTCCCCGGGGCGCTGACCGCGTCGACCAGGGCGATCCGGCCTCCGACCGGCTTGTCCGCCGGCAGGATGTCGCCCAACGCGGGAGCCAGGCGCTTCTCGTAGCCGGCCAGTTCGCTCTGGCTCGGGCCGGCGCTGCAGCCGGCGACCGCGACGACGGCCAGCGCCGCGACGGTCATACCGCACAAGCCTGCGGGGGACAACCTCCTGCCGGGATTCATATCGACCTCCTCAGCCTCCGTCCGCCGTCCTGAGTTCAGCGCGCGTTGATGACTGTGCTCTTGTTGATCCCGTAGATCCGCTGGTTGGCCTGGACCGCAAGGTTCTCCTGAGCCGCGGCCTGGCCCTCGAGGTCTTCGGCCTGGGCGATCTGTCCGGCCGCCCGGTACTGCTTGGCCGCTTCCCGGGCCTTGCTGGCGGCCTCTCCGGCGACTCTGCGGGCCTCTTCCAGCTTGGCCAGGCAGGCGTCCCGCCTGCCCTGCTGCTTGTACAGGTAATCCGCCTCGGCGATCAGCCCGGCGGCGCCACTGCCGAAGACGGGGACCCGGGACGGGCCCGGCCTCTTCCTGCCGCCGCCACCGCAGGACACGGCCATGGCGATGATGACCACCAGCAACAGCGCCCCGAGACCGCAGGCGATGCCTATGAGCTGTCCGCGGGTGAGCCTGGTGTACCAGGGCAGCCCGGCCCGGGCGCTGATCCTCTGGCTGACGCGCCTGGTGGCGGATGTGCGCCCCGGCCCGGCCGACCTGTCGGCCTTCGGAGCCGGCTCCGCCTTCGCGGCGGACTTGGCGGCCTGCGCCGGCCTGGCCGCGGCGGCCGGGGCCGGAGCCGCGCCACCGGCCAGCCGGGCGGACTTGGACTTGGCCGGAATCACCCGGCTCGAAGACTTGGCGCCGGCCACGGGACGCGCCACCGGCACGGCGACCGGAACGGGCGTCGGCGTCCTGGCGGCCCCGGGCGGCCCGGCCTCCCGGCCGCCGCCCTTCATCACCTTGGCCGCGCAGGGCGAGCAGTAGCGCCGACCGTCCGGATCCTCGATGGCCCCGCGGCCGAGGGCCGCGTCGGCCACCTGGAACCCGCAGGAGGCGCAGGGGCGCGAGGCGGGGGCAGTCACGCGGTCTTCTCCGGAAGAACCCGCACCCGCCCGCGTTCGACGACCAGCCGTCCGGCGGCGTAGAGGCGCACCGCCTCGGGGAATATCTCCCGCTCGGCAGCCTGGACCCGCTCCGCCAGCGCGTCGGGGGTGTCGTCGCCGCGGACCTCGACGGCCTTCTGGAGGACGATCGGGCCGTGGTCGTACTCGTTGTCCACGAAGTGCACGGTGGCTCCGGTCACCCGGCAGCCGTGCTCCAGGACCGCCTCGTGGACGAAGTGGCCGTACATTCCCCGGCCACCGAAGGCCGGCAGCAGCGCGGGATGGACGTTCATCACCCGGTTGGCCCAAGCCGCGGGCACGCCGAGCTTGACCATGAAGCCGGCCAGGCAGATCAGCTCCGCCCCCGACTTCTCCACTGCGGCGAAAACCGCGGCGGCAAACTCCTTCTCGGAGGCGAAGTCACGGGGGCGGACCACCTCGGCCGGAATGCCGGCTTTCCTGGCCCGCTCCATTCCGAAGGCGTCCCGCCGGCTGGAGATCACCAGCACGATCTCGACCGGCAGTTGACCGGCGGCGGCCAGATCGATGAAGTTCTGGAGCGTCGTGCCGCCCCCGGAGAGGAGCACGGCGAGGCGCAGGCGCCGGGCCGCGCTCACCGCACCGCCTCAACCCGGACTTCGACGGTCTCGGGCTTGGCCCCGTCCAGGACATTGACCGCAAGCTCCCGGCTGAGTGTCTGCTCCTTGACGTATTCGGGGTCGCCCCGGACCGCCGCGACCACTTCGGGACAGCCGGCCACCGTCGTCCGGATGCGCTGCTCGTACTTGAGGTTGAGCTCCTTGCGGGCGTTCTGGATGGCGACCACCACCTCCTGGCGCAGGCACTCGGCACGCAGCTCCGGAGTGATCCGGGCGTCGAGCGCGACCACCGCCTGGGCGTCGTCCGCCGCGGCGAAGCCCTCGCGGGCACGGACCCGCAGCTCCACGTCCTCGG
>JAKLDR010000073.1 GCA_022703445.1 Planctomycetota bacterium
GCGGCAGGACAACCTTGAGCCCCGGGTGGCGCTCGAGCACCCGCTCGACCTCGGCGTAGTGGGCCTCCTTGGGCAGGAAGCTCGCGTCGTAGGCCCAGCCGCGGGAGACCGCCCACTTCGGCGTCAACGCCGGGTCCCAGAACTCCTCCGGGTCGGCGGTGTGGCAGAGGAGCGGCAGGCCCAGCCGCTCGGCGGCCGCGAAGAAGTCCGCGAAGTACGGGCCGTCGACGGCGAGCCCCAGCCACCTGCGGCTGGTCGGTTTGGCCTCGAGCAGCTTGAAGCCGTCGGCTCCGAGCGCGGCCATGCGCTCGGCCTGCTCGGCGAGCGGCGGCGACTTCACCGCGCCCTTGGTGAAGTGCCCGGCATGGTCGAGCCCGGCGAAGAAGTAGAATAGCTCCGGGTGCTGCGACTTGGCGGCCAGTCCCGGCGGGTTGGTGTTGATCGCCCTGGGGCTGGGGATGCAGGCGATGTTCATCCCGGCGAAGCCGAGCGCGCGCGCGGTCTCGGCCAGGGCGTCGATGCCCTCGACTCCGCCGTAGAGGTGGGCGTGACCGTCGATGGTCTTCATGCCGCGAAGTCTACCGGACAACGACGGAGAATCAAACATTGGCCGCAGGAAGGCACTAGGGGCAAGTCGGCATTCGGCTTTGGGCTTTCGGCTTTCGGTACGGCGGGCTACGAGTCAAGCTCTTGTTCCGACAGCCGAAAGCCGAAGGCCGAAAGCCGGCTCCCGGGCCTCCAGTCTGCAGTCTCTCTTGCGCATTTTGCGCCTCTTTGCGGCAATAGCTCCCCGTTGGCTACTTCTCAGCCTGATTCCACCAGACCCGACCCTTGCCGGCCATGGCCTCCTCGGCGCGCCGGCGGACCGCGGCCATGGCCTTGGGCGAGAGTTTGCGGAAGCCCCGCGCGGCCCTGAAGGCCGCGTCCTGCTCGTTGGGGTAGGAGAGCCCGAGCAGGGTCACGTCGGCGTCGCAGGTCAGGGTGTAGTTCAGGCACTCCTGGACGGTCAGGCGAGGCAGGAGCGGTTCGCCGGAGGCCTTGCGGCCGCCGGAACTCAGTTTCCCTCGCGGCCGGTTCTTGAGCGGCTGGTTGTAGCCCTCGGTATCGCCGAGGAGCTTGCCCGCCCCGAAGGCCTTCATGGCCAGCGTGCCCACGCCGCGCCGGCGGGCCAGCGGCAGCACCTCGTCCTCGAAGCGCAGGTCGCAGGACGCGCCCAGCGGCAGGAGGACCACGTCGCAGGCGCCGGCGGTGATCGCGGCGAGGAGCACGTCCGGGTCGTGGCTGGAGATACCCCGGAAGCGGCACTTGCCGGCCTTGACGGCGCGGTCCAGGCCGTCGAGCGCCCCGCCGGGCAGCGTGGCCCGGCGCCAGTTGGCCATACCGTCGAGGGCGTGGAGCAGGAAGAGGTCCACGGCCTCGAGCCCCAGCCGCCTGAGGCTGGCCTCGACCTGGGGCATGATCGGCTCCGTCAGCCGATCGACCTTGTCGATGACAAAGACTCTGTCGCGCCAGTGGTGCACGGCCGCGCCAACGATCTCCTCGCTGTAGCCGTCCTCGTACATTGGCGCGGTGTCGATGACGTTGAGCCCGGCCTCCATGGCCCGGTGAAGAGTCCCCACCAGGGTGGTGCCGGGCAGGCGTCGGTCGGCGATGTCGCCGATGCCGATGCGCGTGGCCCGGAAGCCGGTCCGGCCCAGCTCGCGGCGGGGACGGAAGAGAGCGGCGGTCTTCATGGCCGGCCCGGGCTCAGTAGCGTTCGCTGGTTGCGGGGTCGTAGTCTCATGCCTGCCGGATTCTCACCGCCGACCGCGACCCGTCAAGAAACAATGATCGGCTGTCTCCGCAAACACCGGGGGCCCCGGCGTCCATCCGGGGCCCCCGCGCACTCCGAGGCTTGGCTTGCCGTCGGGCAGCCTATTGGGCTCCCCGTCCGGCGGCGTTCTTCTGCAGCTCACCACGATGCGCCTGGAAGGCCGCCCGCACGGCCTGACGATCCTTCATCAGCTGTTCGCGGTCGCCCTTGATCTCACCGACGTCAGCCTTGACGGCTTCCTTGTTGCCGGCCTGCGCGTCGGCGGCGAGCTTCTCCAGATCGGACTTGCGGTCCTTCAGGTCGGCAACCAACTGCTCCACAGCCGCCTTGATGTCCGCCGGGGCGCTCGGATGGGCGGCCAGCCGGCCCTCGATCGCGGCGATGCGCGCCGTCAGGAAGGCGATGCGGTCCTGGACGACCTGGAGCCGATCCTTGCGAAGCTCCGCGCGGTCGGCCTCCACCGCCTCCTTGTTGCCGGCCTTGGCATCGGCCATCAACTTCTCAAAGTCGGCCCGACGGTCCTTGAGGTCGGCCACCAGCTTCTCGAGGGCAGCCTTGACCTCCGGCGTCATCTTGGGGTGGTTGGCAATGGCCTCCTCAATGCGCTGGATATGGTTGCCGATGCCCTGTCCGCGCTCACCCTGCATCAGCTTGGCCCGGGCCGCGCCTGCGCCCGGCCCCGCCGGCCTGCCGGCCTGCTCGCCGGCCCCCGCACCACTCCCGATGACCAGCATGCCAGCCAGCACGCCCATCGTCCCGAAGCTCATCATTCTGCTCATCATGGGCCGTCCTCCTCAGTTTCTCAGTTGCCCCCGATGCCACGTGTCACAGCAATCTCGATGCCAAGACAGTGTCAGTGTTGCCATGCGCGCAAACCAACTGCATGCAATGACTTACGACGAGAAGGGCTCCGGCATACTACCGGGCGGCCTTCACCTGCGGTCTTTGCCGACAGTATGCTTGAGGTGATTCCCGGCGCCGCCTTCGCAGTGTCCCATGACCACGCTGGGCCTGTAAGGCATTGGACTCCGGACCCTCTGAAGCCATGAGGCAGCCGTCTTCAGGCATCCGCCCCAGGCGCTGCAACCATAGACCGTGCGCTACCCGATCTTCTCCCACTTGAGCAGGCTGGTCACCTTGGCGAGCGTGGTCTGGCCGCCTGTTATCTCGCCGCGGATGCGGTTCTCCTTCTCGAGGCAGTCGGCCGCGTGGTTGGCCATCTCCACCGCCTCCGTACGGGGCAGGACCATGACCCCATCGGCATCGCCGACGATCCAGTCGCCCGGGGAGATCGGCTGCCCGCCGCAGCGCACGGTCACGCCGGTCTCGCCGAAGCCGCGCGGCTCGCCGGCGTTGGATGCAACCAGCCGGCTGAAGACCGGAAAGCCCAGCCTGACGATGTCGGCGCTGTCCCGGGCCGCGCCGTCGATCACCACGCCGGCCAGCTTCCGCTGGATGGCGCTGTTGGTGGCCAGTTCCCCCCAGAGTGCGGGGCCGACTCCGCCGGCCTCAATGACCAGGACGTCGCCGGGCGAGGCGAGGTCTATGGCCTCGACCGGCTTGGCCCAGTCGCCAGGGGCGCTCCGGACGGTGAAGGCCGGTCCAACCAGCTTCATATCGGGAGAGAGCGGCCGGATGCCCTCCAGACACGGTCTGCGGTGTGCGCCATCGGAGATGTTGGCGGTCGAGACTTTCGAAAGCGTGGCGCGCAGACCTTCGGCCCCGGCTCGCTTGAAGAGTTCGCTGGCCACGGCCTGGCCGGTCTCCATGGCCCGTTTGATGTCCCGGGCGGCCTTGGTCGCGTCGGCGGCCTTGGTGATGGCCCCGCCAACGATGAGCACGTCGGCGCCGCATTTCACCGCCTCGGCGGCGCTCTCGGAGTTGACCCCGCCGGCCACCGAGACGCGGATGCCCACGGCCTTCCGCACCGCGCGGAGCATATCGAAGGGGTCGCGGCCGAGCATCTGCTCGTCGATGGCCAGATGCACGCCCACGCCGGCGGCACCAAGCTTCTCGGCCCGGGCGGCGGCGGAGGCCGGGTCGGACGTCCCGATGAGGTCGACGTCCACCTCGATGCCGTAGTTCTTCCCGGCGGCGACGCACTCGCGGATGGTCGCGTCAGAGGCCAGCGCCAGCACCGAAGCCGAGTTGGCCCCAGCCTTGGCGGCCATTTCGAGCTCCGTGCGCCCGGCGTCCATGACCTTGAGGTCCGCGACGATGTGGTGGTGCGGGAAGGCCTCGCGCAGCGCACGCACGACAGCCAACCCCTCGCTCTTGATGAGCGGCGTGCCGGCCTCGAGCCACTCCGCCCCGCCGGCGGCAGCCTCCCTGGCGCACTTCATGGCGCGATCCAGGTCGATGAAGTCGAGAGCCACTTGCAGAACAGGTTTCACGGTACGGCTCCTCTATTCCTCGGTGTAGCTCGCCGAACAGCCCGGCGACTCCCAGACGGTCACGCGCAGGGGCCTGACGCCATCGGGCAGGGCGCCGGGAGCGCCGAGCCGCGCGAAGATCTCGCGGGCCAGGTTCTCGGTGGTCGGGTTGGACGCCCCATCCCTGAAGGCGGCCACATCCTTGTTGAGATACTTGTGGTCGAGTTCCTCGAGGATCGCGCCCAGGCCGCGCTTCAGCACCCGGAAGTCCACGGCCATGCCGATCGGGTCAAGGCAGTCGGCCGCAACTGTAGCCTTCACGCGCCAGTTGTGCCCGTGAAGATGCTCGCAGTTTCCCTGGTAGCCGCGCAGGTTGTGCGCAGCGGCAAAATGGCCCTCTACGGAAACTTCGTACATGGCTCCCCCTTGTTCGACAAGGCAATCCTAGCCGCCTGCAGCAAAACGACAACAGGCATTTTCGCCACCGAGACACCAAGAGCAACGCCGATCGATGATGAACACAGCCCGTGACAACCGGCTTCTCCCCGCCGGGATATCTTCACCGCGAACTGTCACTATGCCGTTCTTTGCGTCTC
The DNA here is from genome assembly GCA_022703445.1 of Planctomycetota bacterium. Taxonomy (GTDB): domain Bacteria; phylum Planctomycetota; class SZUA-567; order JAKLDR01; family JAKLDR01; genus JAKLDR01. Next base: position 4,782 of record JAKLDR010000073.1, read on the forward strand.
TGAGTCTGAGTGGACGAGTTCTGCGTCGCGGTCGACCACGCCCCGCCGGCAGAGCCAGGCACCGACCACGATCAACCCGCAGCCGGCCCACAGCCCCGGGCCGGGCCTGATGCCAAGATAGAGGACGGCTATGACCGCCGAGAGCAGCGGCGCGAGATAGGAGAGCGAAGCCACCAGCACCAGGTTTCCCCGGCGCATGGCCACATCCCAGAGCACATAGCCCAGGAAGGTGACGGCCACGCCCATGAAGGCGATCTCGCCCAGGGCCCGCGCCGGCAGGTCTGACACGGGGCGGGGGAAGGCCAGCCACATGCCGCCCATGGCCAGCCCGCTGACAGTCAGGAAGAGCGGCACGGCCGATGGGGCCCCCGGCGGCGCCCAGCGTCTGGTCAGGTTGGAGTACAGTCCCCATTCCAGGGCCGCGGCCAGCGCCAGGAGATAGGGCCAGCAGTTGGCACGCAGGTTGGCCCGGAGTTCATCCAGCCGCCACTCCATGGGGAGCGTGACCAGGACCACCCCGGTCAGGGCCAGGATCAGCCCCGGCAGCAGCGGCCAGCGCGCCCGCTTGCCCAGGAGCGGCACCGAGAAGGCCACGGTCGCCGCGGTCCAGAGGTAGTTGATGACTCCAGCCTCCACAGCCTGCTGCCGACCGGAGGCCCAGCCCACCGCGAGGTAATAGCACGGCACGTAGAGGACAAAGAGCCCGCCGCAGACCAGCAGGTATTGCCGCGGCATCCGCAGGATCGCCCGACGATCGTCCCGGCGCAGGGCCAGCCAGATGGCGGAGGCCAGCCCTGAGACCAGATAGACCGCCCCGGCGGCCCCGACCGGCCCGAGTTGCTCGCCGAGGCTGCGCTGGAGGGCGACCGAACTGCCCCAGAGCACCAGGGCAACGACGCCCAGGACCGTGGCCGGGGCAGTGCCGGATCTGGCGGTCATGCGGCGGAGCATATGGGCGCCCGTCCGGTAGTCAAGTCCGAAGCCGCGGGCCCCTTGACCCGGGCGACGCTGCGGTGTACGGTCTAGTGGAGGATCGACACCGTGGATCGGGGGACCAGACCCAGGTGAGTTCCAGCCAGCCGGATGGCCACGATGCGGAGCCGGTCGCGGGGGCAGAGCCCCCGGGGCCCGGGCCGGCCTCCTCGGCCTTCATACAGACCGCCGGCACCAAGCTGGGCGGCTACACCCTGCTCAGCAGGCTGGGCCAGGGCGGGATGGGAGCCGTCTACAAGGCCCGCCAGGACGGCTTCGACCGGCTGGTGGCGCTGAAGGTCCTGCCCAAGAGGCTGGCCCGCGACCAGGTGTTCATCACTCGATTCCTGCGCGAGGCCCGTGCCGCCGGCAAGCTCAGCCACCCCAACATAGTGGCCGGCATCGACGCCGGATTCGCAGATGGCTACCACTACTTCGCCATGGAGTACATCGAGGGGCGGAACCTCGGCGAGCGCCTGGCCGCCGAGGGTCGCATCCCGTCGGCAGAGGCCGTGGAACTCGGCCGGCAGACGGCCCTGGCCCTGGAGCACGCCCATCAGGCCGGGATAGTGCACCGCGACATCAAGCCGGAGAACATCCTGGTGGCGGCGGACGGCACGGCCAAGCTCTGCGATCTGGGCTTGGCCCTGAACACCGGCGAGGACCTGCGCATCACCCAGACCGGCATCGCCGTGGGCACACCCTACTACATCAGCCCGGAGCAGGTCTCCGGCCAGGCGGCCGACCCTCGTTCGGACATCTACTCCCTGGGGTGCACGCTCTTTCATCTGATCTCGGGGCGACCGCCGCGCGACGGCAAGAACGCCATGGAGATCATGCTGAAGCACCTCAACGAGGAGGCCCCGGCGCTGCGAACCGTGTGGCCCGAGGCTTCGCCCGCCCTTGAGGCGGTCATCGCCAGGATGACCGCCCGCAGGCCGGAGGATCGCCACCAGACGGCCGCGGAGGCCGCCGAGGACCTGGCCCTGGCCGCCTCCGGAGCCGCGCCGCGGGCGAGCCAACCCGCACGCCCTCCCACCAGGTCGCTCCCAACCGCTCCGCCCCATCCCAGAACAGAGCGCCCCGGCAGGAAGTCCGGGCCGGACATCGCCGTGCCGGACCGAAGAAAATGGAGGGCGGTGGCCATATGGGTCGGTGCTGCCGGACTCCTGGCCGCCACGCTGGCATTCTTCCTGGCCACCGGGGGAGGAGACTTACGGAGGCCAGGAAGACAGCCAGACCAGCCGGCCACAGGCGCGCCGCCGGTCGCGACCGGGCAACCGCCGGTCGTCACGCCACCGACGACACCGCCCGCCGTGGGCCGGTTGAGGGCGACATGGAAGCAGGTGCAGCTGACCGGAGAATCGCCGGGAGTGCGGACCCAGATCACCACGTCCATGGCCTATGACTCCAAGCGGCGCCGCTCGGTGCTTTTCGGCGGAGCCGGACAGCACCAGGGCTTCGGCTACAGCGGCGCCAACGATCTCTGGGCCCTGGACCTGGCCGCCGCATCGTGGACTCGGCTGGAACCCAACCGCCCCAAGGACCCGGCAGTCGGCAAGGCCCTGCCGGGCGCCGATACCGAGGGCCGACACCTGACCTACGTCGAGTCCCGCGATGTCTACCTGTGGAGCACCGCGTGGGCATACTATCCCGACGCCCGGACCTGGAAGCCCGAACCCAAAATCGAAGGCAACCTGCCCTACGCGTGGGACCATCTGTCCGGGAGCGCCTACAGCCCCGATGCAAAGCTCTTCCTGTGGTTCCGAGACACCACAATCCTGGTTGACGCCACGACCAACCGGGCACAGACTCTCAAGGGAGGGCCGCAGTACCTCGAATACGCAACCGGCGACCTGACGTATGACCGCAGGAATCGCCTCTTCGTCCTGTTCCACCCGGGATGCCGGAAGACCACGGCGCCGGAGGCCACCTGGATATTCGATCCGGCCGCGGGCGCCTGGCGTCCCGCCAAGGCCGGAACAAGGCCCCCGAACCGCTGGGCCCACAATCTGGTCGCGCACGACCGTCTCGGCGTGCTGGTCCTGATCGGCGGGTGCCGGGGCTACTATGCCGACTGGCTCAGCGACCTGTGGATCTACGATGCCGCCCGGGACGTCTGGAGCGAGCTCAAGCCGACCGCGCCCGCTCCTCCACCCGGCGTCTGCGCGGCCGTCTACGACGCATCCCAGGACCGCATCGTCGCCTATGTCAACGGACAGGTCTGGACGCTGGCCCTGGAGTAAGCGCCCCGGCTGGACTTCGGTCTCAGCCGCCCCTGCCCCGCCCCGCCCCAGCGGCGATAATGCCCAGTTCGACCAGCTTGGCCCCCAGGAGAAGCAGCAGGGACACGCCCGCTCCGAAGGCCGGCAGCAGCCCGCTGGCGACCAGCAGCGCTCCGCCGGCGGCGCCGAGCAGAGCCATGGCCGGCAGCAGCGCCGGCCAGGCAGCTCCGGCCTGTTCCTCCGGACCGGCCCCGGCCGGCAGAAGCGTGCCCAACGCTCCAAGCTCCAACCCGCCGGAGAAACCGAGCAACACGATGGCCAGGCCGATCAACGTCCCGGCGGCCGGCCCGGCCGGAGTCAGATTGGCTACAGCCACGGAGAGAAGGAGCAGCAGCAGCCAGGCGAACCCGACGATCGTCAGGCTCTTGCGCGGAAAGAGGCGCATCCTCCCGGCCAACCGCCCGGCAGCAGCCCCGCCGAGCCCGAACGCGGCCGCCGCCAGGGCGGAGAACAGCGCCAGCCTGCCGCAGAGAGCGCCCTGCAGGGACTGGAAGAGCAGCGCCAGCATGGACATGGCCCCGACGCAGACCGCCCCGGTGGCGAAGGCTGCGGCGCCCAGCGCGAAGCGTCCGGGGCCAGCCGCCGTCGAGCTCCTCCCGGCCAGGAACATCCCGGCGAAAAGGACGAGGACCAGGACCGGCAGACACGTCCAGAGGGGCGTGCGCAGCGCGATGCCCGGCAGCCCGGCCCAGCACCCGCCGACGGCGGCGTGTTCCAGGTAGAGCCGCGGGGCGCGCAGGGTCTCGTGCAGGGCCAGGTCGTCGAGCATCCCGGTTAGTTCGCGCCCCTGGCGCGCCGCCAGGAGCGGCTGCATCTCGGTCGGAGAAACGGTCGGGGCCGTGCCCCCGCCAGGCAGCAGCCTGGCCGAACAACGCTCGGCGGCGGCCGCCGCCTCCAGGACCAGCACCCCCTGAAGACGGGAAGCCACCAGCCGGCACCGCGGGCCGGGCAGGGCCGCAACCGCTTTCCGCGGATACGCCGACTGCATGGACGCGAAGGCCCTGGCCAGCGGCAGCTCGGCCCGGGGCGCCATCGTCTCCGGCAGCGAAACCACCACCACCCCCATCGGCGCCAGCCGGCCCGCCAACTCCCGGTGGAACTCCACAGCGTACCACCGCCCCGCGCGGATGCCGCGCGGCTCTGGCGGACTGACCACAGCCAGGTCGTAGGGGGGGCCGCGGAACCCCCGCAGGAAGGCCAGCGGATCGGCCCGGTGGCGCCGGACCCGCGGCGAGGCCAGGGCAACCCGGTCTTCCTCGCTGAGCAACGGCTCCAGGACGGCCTCCAGGACTGCGTCCGGCTCGACCACGTCGACCTCGGCGGCGCCGCGGCCGAGCAGCTCGCGGACCAGTTCCGGGCGTCCGCCGCCGATCAGCAGCACCCTGGCCAGCGAGCGGGCCTGGCCGCAGGCCACCAGAGCGTCTCCCCGGGCCGTGGCGGCGTCGGGATAGGTCATGGTCCGGCCGCACCAGCGGGCATCGGATGCGCCGTTGGCTGTGGCGACCGCCGGAAGAGGCCCGTCCAGGCCCGGGGCCAGCGCGGCGGTGGCGGCGAAGATCCCCGCGCCCAGTGCGGCGCCGAAGCCGAGGAGCGCCAGGGCCCCGCCATCCATCCGCAGAACACCGGCCGCCGGCCTCAACAGGAGTCGCAGGACGGCCAGAACGACGGCGAGGCACAGCGCGGCGGAGGCCACCACAACCGCCGCGGCCGGCTCGAAGCCGCCGGCGAGGCAGACGGCCCACCCGGCAGCAGCCAGGCACAGGAAGGCCGCGGCCGCTGCGGCGACCAGCAGGACAGGCGCCGTCGGGCGACCGGGCCGCGGAGACTCCGATCCTTCCATGGCAACCGATTCTCTTCCGGAGCGGGGGCAGATGCAAGGGAAGCGGGAGAACTGTCCGGAAAAACTTCCCTCGACAGGGGGGCGGCAGGCGGTGTATAACTCCCAAGGTCTGCTTTGCAGACCTCTGCCCTGGTCCGCCGCCCGTCAGGCGGCGCTTTTCGGAGGGAAACCCGGATGTCATCCACTCTGCGCAGATGGCTCACCGCGCTTGGCTGCTTGCTCGTCGCCGCCCTTACAACCGGAGCACCGGCTGGCGAGATCGCCGAACTGACCATCCCCGAGCAGGCCGGCGCCGCCCGCACAAATGAGCCGGTGCGCATGGGCATCCCGCTCGGCAAGGGCGTGGCCAAGGAGGTCACGGAACTCGCCCTCACCGACGCCGGCGGCAAACCGGTGCCCTGCCAGTTCCGCGAGGTCATGCGCTGGCCGGAGGACAAGTCCCTGCGCTGGGTCCACGCCGTCTTCCAGGCCTCGGTGCCGGCCAAGGGCAACGCCAAGGTCAAGCTGGTCAAGGGCGCCGCGGTCCAGAGCGACAAGAAGGTTGAGGTGGCCGAGGCCGGCGGGAACATCACCGTCTCCAACGGCCTGCTCAAGCTGGTCGTCAAGGGCCCCAACTTCAACCTCTTCGACTCCGCCAGCTTGGGCGGCGCCGAGATCGTCAAGCCCCACAACGAGGGATTCGTCGCGGTCATCAACGGCAAGCCTCACAAGCCCGGGGCCGACTCCAAGGCCGAGGTCGAGGAGAAGGGCTCGGAGGGAGCGGTGATCAAGGTGACCGGCAAGCTGGTGCCCGACGGCGCCGGCCCGGCCGGACCGTTCAGCTTCGCCTGCTACATCCACGTCTACGCCGGCTCGCCGGTCGTGAAGGTCTCCTTCAGCTACACCAACTGCCAGGCCGACCCGGGCCTGGCCGGTGACAAGATCGCCGGCAGCAAGGTGGCCCTGGAGGATCTCTCGTTGGTGCTGCCCACGGCGCTCGGCGGCGGCAAGGCCACCGTCGGCGGCGATGGCAAGAACTTCTCCGGCAAGGCCGGCAAGATCTTCGCCAAGAACTCGGACCTGAGCGAGATCACCGTCGACGGCGCCGCAGCCGGAACGGCCAAGGGCAAGAGCACGAAGCCGCAGACCATCGGCTGGGTTGACCTGGCCTCCGGCGACAAGGGTCTGGCGGTGGGCTGCCGGTGGTTCTGGCAGATGTTCCCCAAGGCCATGGAGGTCACGGCGGACGGCAAGCTCCGGGCCGCGCTCTGGGCCAGGGAGAACGGCAAGCCGCTGGACGTCTACATGGGCCAGGGCCGCACCCACTACCTGACCTTCCTCTTCCACGGGCCGTCCGACGACGCGACCCTCTCCAACTTCTTCGCGGGGACGCAGATGCCGCTCCGGGCCCTGGCTTCACCCAAGTACTACTGCCAGGATTCGCAGGCCTTCGGCCCCCTGGCCGAGGCCAACCCGGCCCTCTACCCCGCCGACCTGACGGAGTTCGCCCAGAAGTACGACGGCGACCTCCGGAAGTCTCTCAAGACCATCGAGGGCAAGATCGACGGCTGGAACTGCAAGGGCGTCACCCTGGACAGCTACGGCTACATGCCCTGGGGTGACCTGTTCCACTGGGCGAACAAGGACGGCGACACCGATCCCTGGAACATCCTCTGGGAGTCGAACTACTACGACTTCCCCTGGGCCTGCCTGCTGCAGTTCGCCAGGACCGGGGAGTTGGAGTACCTGACCACCATGGACCGCAACGGCCTGCACCTGGCCGACGTCTTCATGCTCAAGTGGCACCCGGAGAAGAAGTACTGGGGCGCCTGCCGCTACTCGCCGCCGGCCAACTTCGTCGGGCTGGACGACTCCACCCCGGAGAAGCCCCTGCCCTACTTCTCGGTGGAGTTCAACCACCACAAGGCCCAGAGCATCCTGGCCCGCTACCTGCTGCTCGGCGACTTCCGGGCGCGCGACGACTTCATGCTGGCCCTGACCAATGCCACCCTCAACTCGGAGGGCAGCTGGCGGCAGTGCCGCGGGGCCGGCGCCAAGCTCTGCACCCTCTACGAGGGCTGGCAGCTGACCGGCGACCAGGCGGTCATGGACATGTTCAAGAAGACCGTTGCGGCCGGCGCCGGACAGGCCAAGAAGGGCGGCAGCTCATTCGGCCACAGCAAGGGCCAGTTCATGTACGGGATCGCCTCGGAGGGCTTGGTTCGCTACTGGTGGATCACCAAGGACGAGGGCGCGGTCAACACCGTGAAGGTCATGAACGACTGGCTGATCGAGAGCGGCAAGCTCAAGGACGCCACGCCGAACAGCGCCATGTCCATGGGCTTCCTCTGGCGCCAGACCGGCGACGACAAGTACCGCGAAGCGACCATCAAGCTGCTCAAGTGGGGCGGAACCGAGACGCGGCCGAAGGGCTTCGGCCAGTCCTGGCGAAACACGGCCTACGCCTGGTACTACCTATCGAACCTGGCCCAGACCGAGAAGAATGCCGGAGCCCCGTCACCGGCGCCCACGCCGGCGCCAACACCCGCCAAGTAGTCGATCAGGTTCCATTCCGCAGGCGGCCGGTTGTGCATTCACCGGCCGCCTGCCGTCTTTCCGGAGAGCACCTCGACCTTACTGCGTTCTTCAGCGAGGGTCCCGGCCCGGGTTCAACCCTCTGCAGGCGGCGAGATGCTGGTGCTTTCCTTGCCCGCGGTCTTCCCGGCGGCGGGGGCGACCGGGGCAACCGGGGCGGCCGGCGGGGGCTGGGTGGCGGGGGCGGTGACCCGGGCGGCCTCGGCGATGGCCCCGCTGGCGTGGGCCTTCAGGAAGGCCTCGACCATCACCGGGTCCAATTGCGTGCCGGCGCACTCCTTGAGGATGCCCAGGGCCTTCTCATCCGCGAACCCCTTGCGGTAGGGGCGGTCGGAGGTCATGGCGTCGTAGGTGTCGGCCACCGAGAGGATCCGGCTGGTCAGGCAGATGTCGTCGGCGGCCTGGCCGTCGGGATAGCCTTTGCCATCCCAACGCTCGTGGTGGTGCCGGACCCCGTCGGAGACCTCGCCGATGCAGCGGTGGCCGATGTTCCGGACAATGTCGAAGCCCTGCCCGGGATGCCGCTTGATGACCTCGAACTCCTCGTCGGTGAGCTTGGCCGGCTTGTTGAGCACGGCCTCCGGCACGCCGATCTTACCGACGTCGTGGAGCTTGCCGGCGATCTCGACAATCTCCACATCCAACCCGGTCAACCCAACCACTTCAGCCATGGCCTTGCCGTAGGCGGTTACCCGCTCGGAGTGACCGCGGGTGTAGGGGTCCCGGGCTTCGATGGCCGCGGCCAGCGCGCCGACCGAGTCAAGGAAGAGCTTCTCCAGCCCCTTGATCAACTGGGCGCGCTCGATGGCCACACCGGCCTGGGCGCCGATGGCCGCCAGCAGTTCAAGATCGCGGTCGGCGAACTTGCGCTTGGCGTCGGTGGTGTCCACGTACAGGGCGCCGAGCACCGTCTCCTTGCTCAGCAACGGCACGCACATCACCGAGCGGATCTTCTGCATGATGATGCTCTGGCCGTCGCGGAAGCGGTCGTCGGCGGAGGCGTCGGTGCTGATCGCCGAGACGCCCTTCTTGAGCACCTCGTCGACCACCGTGCGCGAGACCGATAGCTTGGTCTCCTGCCCGCCGCCCCTGTGCCGCGCCGCCACCGGCTCGATGGCCCCGCTGGCCAGGTCGTGGACCAGGATCACCGCGCGCTCGGCGCCGGCGGTCTCCAGCACCAGGTCGGAGATGGTCTCGAAGAGCTGGGTCAGGTCGTGCTCGGCGTTGATGCTGGCGCCCACCCGGCAGAGCGTCTGCAGGGCGGTGTGGGCCGCGGCCAGCTCGACGGAGGCTCCGGCCTCGCCGCCGGCCGGGGCCGAGGCCATCATCATGGTGTGGTTGACGTTGACAATGCGCTTCTGGATGGAGGAGTCCGGCGCCTCCTCGCGAATCAGGCTGAGCGTGGTGCGCTGCCCGGTGCGGCGCGGCACGTGGCCGGACATGGCCACCTCGATGAGCGCCGTGCCCACCCGCAGCCGGTCGCGGTCGTGGAGGTAGCTCGAGAGCACCGGCTGGTCATTGACGTAGGTGCCGTTGGAGGAGCCCAAGTCGGTGAGCAGCAGCCGGTCGCCTTTGTTCTCGATCAGGCAATGGGTGCGGCTGACGCCCTCCTCGACCACCTGGAAGTCGCAGGCCTCGCTCCGCCCGATGGTGGCGCGGGCCGCGTCCTTGAGGGTGTAGCTCTTGCCGGCGCTGCGCCCGGCGCGGATGGTCAGGGTGGCGTCCAAGCGTGTTCCTCGTCGTCTGCTCCGTCCCGGCTGTGCGACGGGCGATTATACCCTGCGACGCCCCGACCGCAAGGCGGACGGCTTCTCGCCGGCCATGCAGGCGTCGAAGTTGCGGGCCAGCTTGCGGCGAAAGACCTGGGCCTACGCGCCCCTCTCCCGCCCCTGCCGCGTCGTCCGGAACCTGCGGAAGTCGATCCCGTACTTGGCCACCCGCAGGCCGATGAGCCGCTCGGATATGCCCAGCCCCCGGGCGGCCTTGGCCATGTTGCCGCGGGCGGACTTGATGGCCTCGACCAGCATCTCGCGCTCGACATTGTCGAGGGCCGCCTGCAGGGTACCGCTGACCACCGTGCCGCTGGCCTCGGCGGTCTGGAGGGTCGGCGGCAGGTGGTGGCCGTGGATGACCTCGTCGGTGGTCAGCAGCACAGCCCGCTCTATGCAGTTCTCGAGCTCCCGGACGTTGCCCGGCCAGTGGTAGGCGCTGAGCATGTCGATGGCCGGCGTCGATATCCGCCGGACCGACTTGTGGTTGCGCCGGCTGTGCTTCTCCACGAAGTGGTCGGCCAGGAGCAGGATGTCGGAGCGCCGCTCGCGCAGCGGCGGCACGTGGATCGGGAAGACGTTCAGCCGGTAGTAGAGGTCCTGCCGGAACCGATCCTCGGCGATCAGGGCGTCGAGGTCCCGGTTGGTCGCGGCGATGATGCGCACGTCGGCCTTGATGGGCGTGGCCGCCCCGACCCGCTCGAACTCCCGCTCCTGCAGGACGCGCAGCAGCTTGATCTGGGTGGCCGGAGAGAAGTCGCCGATCTCGTCGAGGAAGATGCTCCCGCCCTCGGCCAGCTCGAAGCGCCCCTTCCTCTCGGCCACCGCCCCGGTGAAGGCGCCCTTCTCGTGGCCGAAGAGCTCGCTCTCGATGACCGTCTCGGGCAACGCCGCGCAGTTGACCTTGATGAAGGGCCGCTCGGCGCGCAGGCTGTTGTAGTGGATGGCGTGGGCCACCAGCTCCTTGCCCACCCCGCTCTCGCCGCGGATCAGCACGGTGGCGTCGGACTTGGAGACCTGGGCGATCATGTCGTAGACCGCCTGCATGGCCCCGGAGCTGCCGATGATGTTCGATGGCCGGAAGCGGTCCTTGAGTTGCTCCTGGAGCCGCCGGTTCTCGTCCAGGAGCCGCTGGCGCTCCTCCTGGGCGCGCCGGCGCAGGCGCACGGCCTGGGCGATCATCGAGGCGATGACCGCCAGCATCCGCACATCCTCATCGCAGGAGGTCGGCTCCGGGAAGATCCGGTCGGCGGAGAGCGCGCCGATCGCCTGGCTGCCCAGCTTGATGGGCACGCACAGGAAGTGCAGGTCCTCCTTGCGGATCTTCCGGGACGACTCGCCCCGGCTCAGGAAGATCGGCTCCTCCGAGCCGCTGGGCACGACCGCCGGCCGACCGCTCGATATCACCCGGCTGATGACCTTCTGGGAGCTGGCGTGGATCTGGTCGGCGGTCAGCCCGTGGGAGGCGTCGGTCACCAGTTCCCCGGTGTCGCGGTTGAGGAGCGTCAGCGTGGCGTGGCGCATGGCGGTTAGCCGGGCCATGGCCTTGAGGACCTGGCCGACAACGTCGCGCAGGTCCATGCTCTCGTCGAGCGTCTGGCTGATCTCGAAGATCAGCCGCAGTTCGGACGAGTCGGCGATGACCGTCGGTTTGGCGGCGCTGGTCGGCACTCCCGGTTCCTCCCCACGAACCCGTATGCGTCGTGGCCACTTCCCACCACATCGTAGGAATTCCCCGGCAAAAAGCAACCGGCTTTTGTCTCCACAGCAAGGCGGATTTCGTGCTTGATTCCAGGCCGGCAACGTCCTATAATATCGTTGCTTGGCGCGCCAAGAGCCCTTCTTGCGCGGCTTGCAACAACTCCGGGGGGAGTTGGGAGAGTTGGCAATCCATGGTCATCAAGCTCAATCCTGAACAGGCGGTGTTGTTTGGCGCCGGCGGGCGCGGCGGCAAGGCGGCCGTGGCGGAGCCCGAGGAAGCCTCTCGGAAGGGCCGCACGGTCATCAGGCTCTCCACGACCAAGGCCGAGCGCCAGCAGGAGAAGGCCGAACAGGCCAAGGCCGAGCGGGCCGCGGCCCGGGAAGCCAAGGCCGCCGGTAACGGCAAGGGCTCCAAGAAGGCGCCCCCGGCGGCCGAGACCGCCCAGAGCATGGCCGCCAAGCAGCGCGAGATATCGGTCAGCGAGTTCTTCACCAAGAACCGCCACCTGCTGGGATTCGACAACCCCCGCAAGGCGCTGCTCACCGCCGTCAAGGAGGCCGTCGACAACTCCCTCGACGCCTGCGACGAATCGCACATCCTGCCGGACATCACCGTGGAGATCAGGGCGGTCGAGGGCTACGAGGACCGCTTCACCGTGGCCATCGCCGACAACGGCCCGGGCATCGTCAAGCAGCAGATACCCCGCATCTTCGGCAAGCTGCTCTACGGTTCGAAGTTCCACCGCCTGCGCCAGAGCCGCGGCCAGCAGGGCATCGGCATCTCGGCGGCCGGCATGTACGGGCAGCTGACCACCGGCAAGCCCATGCGCATCATCAGCCGCACCGGCAAGGACAAGCCCGCCCACTACTTCGAGATCCACATCGACACCGCCAAGAACGAGCCCCAGATCCTCAAGGACGAGGAGAAGCCCTGGGAGGTCGAGCGCGGCACCCGGGTGGAGTTCGAACTGGAGGCCAAGTTCCAGCGCGGGAGGCAGTCGGTGGACGAGTACCTCCAGCAGACCGCGGTGGCCAATCCCCACGCCAAGATCGTCTACAAGGCCCCCGACGGCCAGGACATGGAGTTCCCCCGCGGCGCAAAGGACGCCCCGCCCCAGCCGCGGGAGATCAAGCCCCACCCCTACGGCATCGAGCTCGGCGCCCTGATGCACGTGCTCCGGACCACCAGAAGCCGGAACGTCTGCGGCTGCCTCTCGCAGGACTTCTCGCGGGTATCGCCGCAGAGCGCGCGGAAGATCTGCGAGCGCGCCGGGATCGAGCCCAAGGGCCGGCCCAGCCGCATCGCCGCCCAGGAGGCCGAGCGCCTCTACCGGGCCATCCAGGAAACCAAGCTGATGAACCCGCCGACCGACTGCCTCGCGCCCATCGGCGAGGAGGCGCTGGTCGCCGGACTCCAGAAGGAGTTCAAGGCCGACTTCTACACGGCGGTCACCCGCTCACCGGCCGTCTACCGCGGCAACCCCTTCGTGGTCGAGGCCGCGCTGGCCTGGGGCGGGGAACTCCCCGCCGACGAGCTCGGCCGGGTGCTGCGCTTCGCCAACCGCGTGCCGCTGCTCTACCAGCAGGGCTCCTGCTCGATCTGGGAAAGCGTGCTGGAGGTCGACTGGAAGAACTACCACGTGGAACAGTCCCGTGGCGCTCCGCCCTCCGGGCCGCTGGTGATCACCGTGCACTTCGCCTCGGTCTGGGTGCCCTTCACCTCGGAGAGCAAGGAGGCCATCGCCAGCTACCCGGAGGTGGTCAAGGAGATCAAGCTGGCCCTCCAGGAGTGCGGCCGGCGGGTAAGCGTCTTCCTCTCCCGCCGCCGGCGCGAACTCGAAGAGGAGCGCAAGAAGAGCTACATCACCAAGTACATCCCGCACATCGGCATCGGCCTGCGCGAGATCCTCGGCTTCCCCGAAAAGGAGGAGCAGAAGATCGTCAAGCAGCTCACCAACATTCTCGAGAAGACGCGCGGAGGCGTGGAGTAACATGGTCAAGCGCAAGAAGGTCGAAGCTCCCAAGATCTCTCTGGCGGCCCTCCGCGACGCCGGCTCCCCCGCCGGGCGCGCCGAGACCGTGGGGCACATCAGGAAGACCGCCGACAAGATGGTCGGCGAGATCCACCGCGGCGACCGGCCGAACCTGCGCTTCCCCATCCGCTCGCTCAACAACGTCGAGTACGACCCCAAGGTCGGCTACTTCGAGCTCCTGGGCAAGAAGACCGAACGGACCCTGGCCTACTCCACGGTCAAGACCTTCGCCCAGTCCGTCCGGATGATGGCCGCGGCCAAGACCAACATCGAGGACGAGGAAATCTGCTCCAAACGAGAGATGTACTACAACTCCAAGGCCTGGGGCGAGTGCCGCTTCGCCGAGCAGCCCGAGTCGGACACGGTGATGGACGACATCGAGGCGCTCTTCGGCGTCAACCGCGAGCAGCTCGGCTTCGTGCCCGACGAGAAGGGCGGCGACGTGGCCGGCAAGCTGATGATCCTCGACCGCGACGCCCAGAGCGGCAAGCCGCTGAAGATCGACTGCACCAAGCAGGGCTCCGGCGCCTGGAGCATCCCCTCGAAGGTGGAGCACCTCGGCTTCGAGACCAACGCCAAGTTCATCCTGGTGGTCGAGACCAGCGCCCTCTTCCAGCGGCTGGTCTACCACGGCTACTGGGACAAGGCCAACTGCATCGTGATCTCGATGGGCGGCGTGCCGACGCGGGCCTGCCGGCGGTTCATCCGCAGACTCGCCGACGAGAAGCGCATCCCGGTGTACGTCTTCACCGACGGCGACCCCTACGGCTACGGCAACATCTACCGCACGCTCAAGGTCGGCTCGGGCAACGCCGCGCACATCAACCGCTTCTTCTGCGTCCCGCAGGCCAGCTACCTCGGCGTCACCCCCCAGGACATCATCGACTTCGACCTGAAGGACGCCACCCACCCGCTCGAGGACGTGGACATCAAGCGCGCCAAGGACGCCCTGAAGAACGACCCCTTCTTCAAGATCTACCCGCAGTGGCAGGCGGCCATCAACCAGATGATCGAGATGGGCGTCCGCGTAGAGCAGCAGGCCTTCGCCAAGCACGGCCTGAACTACGTCATCAACAACTACCTGCCCAAGAAGCTGGCGCACCCGGAGAAGTTCCTGCCGTAGGAGCGCCCTGCAACATCAGCGGAACCGCTCCGGCCGCAATGCGGCCGCACTGGCATGAACGACCGGGGAGTGGCGCAGCGCCAGTGTCCTTAACGCATAAGACGCTCAGCTAAGTGCATGGCCAGCCAACCGTAACGGATTACTTTTCGTGCAATCGAAGCAGCGGTACTCCACGAACACAGACACCCCACTCGATCCTCGCGCCACACGCACAGAGGAAGTTCCGAATCACCGAGATCCTCAGCACCCCCCCATGCTGGTCAGCAGGAAAGCCGCCAGGGTCAATACGACCACGATCACGACTGCGACCTTCTTGCGATCCCAGGCGGAGCCGCCCTTCCCCTTCGGCCCGGCGCCGTCGGTGAAGTTGCCGCACTTGGGGCAGCGGACTATGTCCGCGGGGACCTCCTCCCCGCAGTAACTGCACGGCTCGTAGTCGATCAGGTCGTCTTCGTCGCGCATCGCCTGCCGGACGCCCCGGCCGCAGGCCTCAAGCCTCAGGCCAGCGGCATGAAGACCATCCCGGTGTACAGCTTGGGATGGAAGAAGGTCGACTTCTGGGGCATCTTCTCCCCGGTCGAGGCCACCGCGGCGACCTGCCCGACGCTGGTCGGGTTCATGACGAAGACGCACTGGGCGCGGCCGGCGTCGATCCTGGCCACGGCCTCGCTGATGGCCTCGCCGTTGTCCTTGAGGTAGTCGATGTTGGTCTTGGCGGCGAGCTTGGCCTTGTCGATCCCCAGGATCCTGTCGAGGATCAGGGTGTGGAGCACGGCCACGTCCAGCGCCCGCCAGGCGTCCCCGTGGGACGGCTCGGCGGCCTTCATGGCCTTGGGGTTCTCAAGGGTGACCAGGGTGAAGCGAGCGCCGCCGCCGTAGAGCGCAAAGGCGGCCCGCCCGGCGCGCCCTTCCTCGGCCAGCCGGGCCAGGCAGGACTGCAGCCGCGCCTGGCGATCCTCGCCCTTGAACGGGAAGCTCTGTAGCCGGAAGTCCGCGGACAGCGCCTTCTCGAGCTTATCCAGACTGAAGCCGGCCAGGTCGTGGACCAGCCGGTGGGTGGGCAGAACCACCAGCCCGGGATCGGAGAGCGCCACCAGCGTGGCCATGACGTACCTGGCCTGCGGCAGCTCGGGGTGCTCCCGGGAGTACTTCAGGGCCACCTCGTAGCGGTGGTGCCCGTCGGCGATGAAGATGTCCTTGTCGGCCAGGATCCGGACCAGCCCGGCGCAGGCCTTCTGGTCGGCGATGGCCCACATGCGGTGGACGATCCCGTCGGCGTCCCGGTCCTCCAGGTCCGGCCGGCGGGTCCCGACGGCCTTCCGGATGGCGGCGTTGACCGCACCCGCATCGTCGGGGTAAAGTCCGAAGATCTGCCCCATGTGGGTGCGGGTCTGCTCCAGGAGCAGCCGGCGGTCGGCCTTCGGCCCGGAGAGGGTCTCCTCATGCGGATGCACGCCCTTGCCGAAGTCCACCAGCCTCAGCCCGGCGACGATGCCCAGGCGCTGATAGGTCCGGCCGGACACGGCGAACTCCTGCTCGTAGGCGTACAGGGCCGGGGCCGGGTCCTCGCGGAGCACCCCCGCCTTGCGCCACTCTGCCATGAGCTTCGCCGCGAAGGAGTAGCGCACCGCCTCCGGTTCGGACTCGGCCTCCGGACTGCGGCTGATTCTGGCTATGTTGTACTGGCTGCCGGCGATCAGCCGGTCGCGCATGGGGCCGTCGATCACATCGTAGGGCGGAGCGAACACCCTGCCGAGAGCGCCCACCTTCCCGATGTCGTAACGCAAGCCCTTGAACGGTGCGATTTCGGCCACGGAACAGTCCTCCTGGTTGGCACCCGATCCCACCGGGCGCCCAGCGCATGTTAGCTGCCCCGCCCCGGGTGTCAAGGCGGCGGGCTTTTCTCCTTGACAGTTGCCGCGTGGCGAAAATACTGCACCTCCGTAACAACCAGTCCGGACGATTGAGGGCCACTTGAGCGGCGAAGCCCGGCAGGCAGTCCTGGTGGTGGACGACGAGGCGCCGATGCGCGCCTTCCTGGAGAAGCTCTTGGCCAAGAAGGGCTATGCCGTGACAGCGGTGGACAGCGGCCAGGCCGCACTGACCGAGCTCGGCAGGCGGCCGTACGACGTCGTCGCCCTGGACTTCCGCATGCCGGGGATGAACGGGGCGGAGGCGCTGTCCAGGATCAGGACTGACCACCCCGGGGTAGCCGTGATCATCATGACCGCCTACCCCAGCGAGGAATCGGTGGTCAGGTGCATGGGCCAGGGCGCCGTCCGATTCCTTATCAAGCCCTTCACCTCCGGGGAATTCCTGCGGGCCGTGGCCGGAGCCACCCACGACCGGCGGGCCGCGGCCACGGAGTCCAGCCTGACCGTCCGGAGCGGCTTCCGCGACTGGGTCGAACTGACCGCTCCCAGCCGCCAGGAGTACCTGGCCCGCTTCGAGAATTTCGTGGACGCCCTTTACGACACCCGGCTGGCTCCCTCGGACAAGGAAGACATCAAGATCGCCGTCAGCGAGATCGTCGGCAACGCCATGGAGTGGGGCAACAAGGGCGATCAGAGCCGCAAGGTCACGGTGTCCTACTGCCTCTTCCCCGAGGAGATCGTCTTCAAGATCGAGGACGAGGGCGAGGGATTCGCGCCCTCGAACATCCCGGATCCTTCCGGCAATCCCGTCGAACATCTGCTCGATCGCCTGCGCCAGGGCAAGCGGGTGGGCGGTTACGGCCTGCACATCGCCAGGAAGGTGATGGACAAGGTCGTGCACAACGAGAAGGGCAACGTCGTGATCCTATCCAAGCGGCTTTCGGCGCAGGCCGACCGCATCGGTGGCAAGACCAGAACCAGGAGTGCATCGACATGAGCGACGCCAACATCGGCACCTGCGCTGTGGTCCTCTCGGGCGGGGCGGCGGCCTCCGTGGCCCCTCCCCTGGCCAAGCTGTTCGGCATCGAAGCGCGCCTGGCCGGGCAGATCGCCGGGGCTGCGCCCATCGTCCTGGTTGACAACCTGAGCACCGGCCAGGCCGCCGGCGTCAGCGCCGCCCTGGCGGAGATGACCGCCGCCGGCGCGCGCCTGGAGATCAAGGCCGCCTCCGATCTCGGCTCCCTGCCCCGCGTCGGCTGGCCGGGTGGACCCAAGATCAACGGCCGCGCGGCCGCCGAATACACCGCTCCGGCCGCGGCCGGAGCCGGCTCCGCCGCAGACGGCCAGTTGCGCTGCCCGTGCTGCGGGGCGGCCCTCCGGCTGATCGCCGCCCAGGGCGGGGCCCCCGCCCCGGCGGCTGCGGCTGCAGCTCCCGCCGCGGCACCCGCGGGCCGCCGCGAGGCCAAGGACTCGGGGTTCGAGGAGATCCCCCTGCCCGACGCCCTCAAGTCGCTCGACGCTGTCTCCAGCGAGCTCCCCGACGTCCCCGAGCTGCCCGAGCCCAAGCCGGTCAAGGTCAAGGCCGAACCGCCACCGGCCCCTCCGGCCGTCAAGGGCGCCATCAGCATGAAGAACGCCAAGCCCGGCTCGAGCGCCCCGATGGCCCTCGAGGACTTTGAGGCCGGCCTGGCCAGCGACGATCAGATGATGGCCGATCTCGATGACGGACTGCCCCAGGTGCCGGACGAGAAGGCCAAACCGGTACCCGCCGCACCGCCACGGCCGGCAGCCCTGCCAGCGCCCATCAGCCTCGACGAGATCACGGTCCAGCCGGAGGCGGGCCGCCCGGCCGCCGCGGTGCCCAAGGCCAAGGCGGTCAAGCCCATGACACCCCAGCAGGCCGCCCGGCAGGTGGTCGCCAAGCCCGCGGCCCCGGTCGCCAAGCCGGCCACCGCCGTCCCCGCCGCACCGGCGCCCAAGCCCGCCACGGCCGCCCCGGCCGCCGCACCGGCGACCGCGGCCTCCGGCGATCCAAACGAAAAGGTGAACATCTACATCAACAAGACCGCCAACCCCAAGGTCCACGAACTCGTGGCCAAGCTGCACAACGTATCCGTCGAGGACGCGGCCGCGCTCTGCGACAAGACGCTGGTCACTGTGGCCCGGGGCATCTCCCGCGGCCAGGCCGAGACCATCAGGAAGAAGCTGGCCGAGTACAAGGTCTCCGCGCGGCTCTCGGCGGTACGGCTCTCCCAGCGCACATCGGCCGACGCCGGGACCGGTGAGGCCTAATTCCGGGCGGCGCGTCGTCCGACGAATCCGACGGATCGGTCCGGTCTGACTGAACCGTCGGACGCGCGGCTCTACTTCCCTTCGATCGCCCCCAGCAGTTTCTCGTAGGCTGCCGCCTCGGGCTTGAGGCCCTCGCGCCTGCAGAGTTCGATGAGCTTCCTGTAGCGCTCCGCCGGCTCGGCCCGGGTCGCCCAGCAGGTCTTGGCCATGCACTCCGGACAGAGCGCCAGCGGATGGCGATCGGACTCATCCTGGGTGTTGCAGCCGTTCATGTTGCACTCGTACGCCGTGCAATGGGGCAGAGAGAACATGTGCCCGCTCTCGTGAGTGGCAAGCTTGAGCGTCCGGAGCAGGGCCAGCCGGTAGCTCTCCTCTGATTTGTCCGGGTCCCCGAAGCGGTACAGCGACCAGACCCCCACCCTCTCCTCCAGCGACGCCTGGCCGAAGACGAAGTTCCATCCCTTGCCCGGCCACAGGTCGGTGGCCGTGAAGCAGATGCTGGCGGCGGCGTCGCGCGGCAGGTTGGGTTTGAGCACCCGGTCGAGAATGTGGCCGGTCAGGAACTGCTCCCAGCCGGTGTAGGGATTCTTGCGGCGGGCGGCCTCCGGGACGACGTCGGCTTTCAGGTCCTCGCGGAACTTGGTCGGCACGTTGAACCAGACGGCCATGGCTTCGGAGGTGATGGTGACCATTTTGCGCTGGGTGGCGCTGAAGTCGCCAAGCGGCTGGATGTAGATGGTCCCACGCGAAACGGTGGGGCGAACTGGACCGCTGTCCAGGTACTCCTTGAAGTTCTGCCCCGCTTCGGGATGGTTGGCCAGCCAGTCCGACGGTCCCGGTTTGCCCAGCTTGACGGCCAGGGGTCTCAGCTTCTCAACAAGCGCCGTAAGGCGCTCGGCGCGCTCCCGGTCCTCGGCCGTCTCTCTGGCCGCGCGCTGCTGTTCGGCCGAGGGCTGGCCGGGCGGGGGCAGCGGCTCCCCGGCCCCGCTCCGGGAAGCCACCGGCGAAGCCGCCATCACGACCCAGACGACGACCCCGGCCACAAGCGCGGACCCCAGGGCCGCCACGAGGACCTTGCGCATGCTCGTTCCCCTTCCGATCAGGCCGACGGCAGTTCCAGGACGAAGCAGGCCCCCGCACCGGGACCCACTTCCCGCCGGAGGTCCCCGCCCATCGCGCGCGCCAGCCGGCGGCTGAGCGCCAGGCCCAGGCCCACTCCCGGCGCGGAGCCGGCGGCTTCGGCCGCGGAACGCGAGAATGGCCGGAAGAGCTTGCCGGCCACATCGGGCCCAACTCCGGGCCCCTGGTCGCGGACGGCCAGCGAAACCCGGCCGCGGCGGCGCCAGGACGTCAGTAAGATGCGCTTGTCCTGGGCCGAGGCGGCGTACTTGCAAGCGTTGTCCACCAGGTTGAAGAGGATCTGCTCGACTGCGCCGGGATCGGCGCGGACGGAACAGCCGTTCCCAGTTCCCAGTTCGCGGTTCCCAGCGGGAGAAGTCCGCCTGTCGGCCCTGTCTTCTGGGAACCGGGAACTGAGAACTGGGAACTCGTTGTTTCCCACCACCAGTTCCATCCCCGCCTGCGCAGCCCGCTCGGCCAGGCGCGGAGCAATCCGGTCCAGAAGCGCCGCGACGCTCAGGGTCTCGACCCGGGAGGTGCGGCGTGAGTTCTCCAGGCGCGCGTACGACAGAACGTTCTCCACCAGATGCCCGAGCCGGCCGGCCTCGGCGCGGAGCGTGGCCAGATACTTCCGACGGCGCGGTTCGTCGGTGACCATGCCGTCGTGGAGCATCTCTGCATACATCCGGAAGGTGGTCAGCGGCGAGCGCAGCTCGTGGGTCACAGCCGAGACGAACGCCGCCCGGCGCTCAGAGAGCGCCAGCGCCCCGGCCAGCAGCAGCGCCAGGGCCAGCGCCGCCAGGCCCATGCCGCCCCAGGCAGCGAAGAGCCACAGCCGGACCGTCGAGTCTCCGGCCGGCGAGACTGCCGCACCCGGACCGGGCATGAGCCGGACCGGCAGGGAGGCGAGCATACGGTCGTCGTCAGCCACCGTCTCTGTCCGGACCGGCTCGAGGTCCGCACCAGGCAGAAGGTCCCGGATGTCGCTGAGCAGGACCCGCCGGAGCTCCGGCCAATCCAGCCAGCAACCCTGAACGTACGGCTGGGAATCCACCGAGACGCGCCGGGCCAGCAACAGTTCG
>JAKLDR010000074.1 GCA_022703445.1 Planctomycetota bacterium
CCGAGAAGAGTTCCTCGATCACCGCGGGCATCAGTCGAACTCCTGCCCGTTATCGGCCATGCGGTCGACGATCTTCTTGGTGTTCTTGGCGGTCTCTTCGGCCGCCTTGGCAGTGCGTTCCTCCACCAGGCTGGGGCCCACGGCCAAGCCCCTAGCTGCTTCGGCGCTGAACGTGCCCACGACCTCGATCTTCGAGATCCGTTCCACGGCCGGCAGAATCTCGTCCTGGAACTTCTCGCGCGGCGGGATGGTCGGCGCCTCAGGCGGTGGCTCGGGCTTCTTCTGCTCTGCGGCCAGGCGCTTGGCCTTGGCCTCTGCCAGTGCCGCCGCCCACTCGTCCTTGGCCGCTTTCAGGGCGGCCTCCGAGTCGGCCAGATCCTTGTCGTGGCTCTCCTTCCGGGCCTTGTCCTTGGCGTCGGCCTCGTCGAGGATGGAGTTGATGACCTCTTTGCGCTCGACCTCGATGGCGGCCAGCTCCTTGTCCCGTTCTGCGCGGGTTGCCTCGCTCCGCACCTCGGCCGACTTGTTCATCTCTGCGGTCCGGCGGTCGATATTGCGGCTGACGGCTTCCACGTCGATGCTGGAGTCGAGGGTGCCCAGCACCTTGGCCCACTGTTTAGCCATCCATCCCTGTACCCGGTTCCAGATCCTGAGCACCG
This sequence comes from Planctomycetota bacterium, assembly GCA_022703445.1. Taxonomy (GTDB): domain Bacteria; phylum Planctomycetota; class SZUA-567; order JAKLDR01; family JAKLDR01; genus JAKLDR01. The sequence goes on from JAKLDR010000074.1 coordinate 660, forward strand.
CCGTGGAGAACCGGGTCCAGAGGTTCAGCAGGAAGTTGATGGTGCCGGTCCAGATCTTCCGCAGTCCGTACCAGGCCTCGGCCACCACGATGGTGAGGCCGTCGAAAATGTCGCTCGAAGTCTGCAGGAACCAGTACTTGAACGCGTACCAGTAACCCTTGAGCCAGTTGATGCCGGCCTGCCAAACCACCTTCATGGACAGCCACATGATCCTGGCCGCCAGGGCGATATCCCCGGCCGCCAGCGCGTCTTTGATGCCCTGGAGCGAGTCCAGGGCGAAGCTCTTGAGATCGTCGAACCGCGCGCCCAGCCACTCGAGCGCCTTGCCGCCAGCGCCCGTCGCCCACACGATATAGGCGGCCAGGCCAGCCAGGGCGGTCACGACCATCCCTACTGGCGTCAGAATGAAGCCCAGCGCGGTGGAGATCACCGACGCCATGACCCCGAATGCGGTGCCCACCGCCGAGACCACGGGCCCCAACGCGGTCAGCCCCACGCCCACGCCGAGGACCACCGCCCCAATCTTGAGGATCGAGACCACGAGGCCTCGGTTTTCGGCGAGCCAGTCCCGGAAGGCCATGATCAGCCGGGTGACCTTGTCGGCCATCTCGGTCATGATGGGCGCGAGCGCCGAGCCTACCGTCACGACCAGGCTCCGCAGTGTTGCCATGACACGGTTGAAGGCGTCGTTGAGCGCAGCTGCCGCCTTGGCATCCTGCGTCGACATGACCACGCCCAGGCGCCTGGCCTCGGCCCTGGCCTCCCCCAGGCCGTCGATCATGGGCAGGAGCATGGTGCCGGACTTGCCGAAGATCTCCATGGCGGCCGCCGCCTTGAGCGTGGGATCGGAGATATCGTTGAGCCGTTTGGCGATGGCCAGGAACTGGTCCTCGGGCTTCAAGATCTGCAGCTGCTCTGCGTCGAAACCGAGCGTGGCCAACGCCTCGGCGGCCGTCTTCGAGCCATCGGCGGCGTTGACGATCACTCGCTGCATACGCTTGGCAGCGGCCTCTACGTCGGCCAAGTCCGCGCCGGCCATGTCCGCGGCGTAGCCCAGCTCCGAGAGCGTCTCCACGCTGAACCCGGTGCGTTTGGCCATCTTGTCGAGCTTATCGCCCATATCAGAGAAGCCCTTGGCGCTGGCCAGCAAGGGCGTCACGATACCGGCGCCCACGGCCATCATCCGCAGGCCGGTGGCTTCCAGGCCGGCGCCGAAGGCTTTCAGCCGCCGTGAGGCAGCCTGCAGCCCCTTCACAAGCCCCAGGTCGTTGGCGTAGAGCTCGATGAAGGCCGCGCCGGCCCGGATGCCGCCTGCCGATGCCATGGGTTACTTCCCCGGGTCTGCCAGAGCCCACCAGCCGGCCGGGAGCACCACCACCGCCGGCACTTCCCGGCCGTCCTTGTCAGCTACCCAGACCTTGGCCTTGACCGGCTCCCGGAGTCTGACCGGCTCCCCCTCGGGAACCACGATGACTCTGGCCCCACAGCCAAGACAGGCAATGAAGAGCAATGCGACTATTGCGAGGCTACGCATGTATCCCGATCCTCCAATCCGGCATGCGGTTCCCGTTGCGCCACTTCGCCCAATTGCAGTTGGAACACAGGACCTGATATCCCGCCGGATACCCATTGCGCCTGAGCAAATAGTAGATGTTCTTGCGGCCCAACTCCTTTCGGTGCTTGTTCCCATCGCCGTTGACGTGATCTACTGCCAGCACTACGGGATCTGATTCGCCGCAACAGATGCACTTGCCGCCATAGGCGCTAACCACTTCGTTTCTCAGCTGTTGTCTCTTAGCGCGCGCGAGCGCTCGCCTTCTAGCCACTTTCTCGGGGGCCAGCCTTATCCGCTGGTAGCGATCACGGTAATACACGCGAATGCAATCCACACACCATCCTCTGCGCCCAGTCCTGCATGGGAGCCGGCGTCTGATGAATGCCTCATCAGGGCACTCGCGTCCGCAGTGGCTGCAGACTGCGCTCATTTCGTGCTCTTGGCTTCCCGAACCCGCTTGATCAGACGCTCGCGCAGATCGTCACGGCGAGCACCATCCTCGACGCTGTCGGCCAGCCCTTCCCTGATCGCATAGGCGAGCACCTCCACAAGCACCGGGGCGCACTCGGCGAGCATCGCACCGAGGAAGCGCCCCAGCACGACCGCCAGGCCGCTCACTTGACCCCCACGTCCTCGGACGTGACGCGATTGTCACGCGCGGCGATCAACCCGATCCCGGCCGCCACCGCGGCGCACACCGCCGTCCAGTCCGGGTTGGTGTTCGGGTCGCCGTCGACCAGCAGCTTCACCGCGCCGGCCACCGCCGTCAGGATCGCGCAGATCCCCATCACCGTAGTCTTCCAGCTCTTCACGTTCGGCCTCCTTCCTCAGCTATGTTCCATCCACGAAGACCACCTTCAGGATGGACAGGTTCTTGGTCTTGGGCGCCGACCTCGCTCGCTGCAGGTACGGGTGGAAGCTCTCAGCGCCGTAGGGCCCGTGCTTCTTGGGGTCCCGGTTCACATTTGCGATCATTGCCATGATGGATGCCGTATGGTTCCAGGCCTCGCGGCTCTTGCCCTCGGCCATCCAGGCGAGTTCCCGCAGCGTGAATGGCCCTGGCTCTACTCCGATGATGCCGGCGAGCCGCCAGATGAGCTGCCACGTTCGGCCAGCGCCGCCTCGAACTGGGCATCCAGCTCCGGGCTGATCAGCCGCTGCTCGGCCCTGGTCAGGATCATGGCCTGGAAGGTGTCGAACTTGTCCATCAGCTTCCGGAGCACCTTCCGGCGGCCCTGGGGGAAAAAATCGACGAGTTCCCCCGAGAGAGCTGCAATCGCGCCGTCGAGCGCATCGCCGCCCATAGCCCGGCCGAAGTCCTCGTCCGAGACCTTCTGGGCGTCGGCCTCGGGCTTGACCACGGCGTAGAGCACGTCGCAGAGGAAGACCGGATCTCCAGAGAGCCGGTCGATCAGCTTCCCCTCCAGCACCTCGAGGAGGTCCACGGCCAGGAGCGAGCGCACGCGCTTGAGCGCATCCACGTTCACCTGGATGGACCAGGTCCGGCCGGCGTTGTCCTTGAAGGTTCGCATGGCCATCCTCCTCTCAGGTGACCTTCATCCACTCGGGAGCGTGCTCGGCGTAGGTCGGCTTGATGGTCACCGACACCGACATGGCTTCCTCGAGTGGCTCCTTGCGGCTGAAGCTGATCACCGACATGGTCGCGCGCAGGCCCTGGCTGCCCGACGTCGCTATGGGACCATCCATGACCGCCATCTCCACCGGCGTGTCGCCGAACCAGGCGTTCTGCAGCGCGGTGAAGCCGGCGTCCTCGGTGTCCCAGACCATCTCGAACTCGATGGAGCCCTCTTTGAGCGTCCCCACCGTCGCCTTCCAGCCGGCGTTGCCGCGCGTGGTGAGATCGGCCTCACCCTTCTCGAGGGTCAGGGTCACGTCCTTGACGTTCTTCAGCTCCTTCCAGTCCGGCGTCGCGTAGCTGCCGGCGTTGTAGTAGAGCTTGCCTTCCATGCCCAGTCGGTTCATGCGTTGTCCTCCTACCCTCGGACCGAGTTAGCCCACATCTTCGAGATCTGCGGCCGGCCGATCTGCAGGGCCGGGCCCATGAACGGCCGCCGCGGGTACCTCCGCGGCTTGGTGCTCTGCGCCGGACGATGGGCCGGCGGCAGCTTCGCCGCCTCTTCCTTTGCCCGGGCGACCTGCCTGGCGGTCTTGAGCCGGACCACCACCGGCTTGCCGCCGTCAACCGAGATCGGGCCATGGCCGCCGACCTCGAACTTCCAGTTGGTCTTCCGCGCCTTGCGTTTCTTGGCCGGCTCCGTGCCGCCGAACTCGTGGGTCCGGCCAATCTTCCCCACCGCGGTCACCGTCGGCCCGATCACCACGCCCTGCCGGGCCTTCTCCACCCCGAACAGGATCGCATCCTTGAGCCGACCCTTCCGGCTGTGCGGCTGGTGCCCGGGCGCCGATGGCTCGGCCGAGACCTTGATGCTCCGCCGGGCGATCCCCCGTAGATAGGCGCCGGCCTTGCCCAGGCTCTTAATCGAGCCCTTGCGGGTGGCCCGCACCACCTTGCGGCGGTCCATCCGGGAGCGCACCTTCACGCGAACCACGGTCAGAATCCCTGCGGCATCGCGCCGCGTGGATAGCGCAGGTAGTGAGCCTCGAGCCAGGCGCTGCCTGCTGGCTGGCCGGAACCGTTCTTTACGAAGGCCACGAGCCGGCCACCGCCCGGGATGATCACGCGCTTGGTGACGTAGCAGTCCAGGAGGTCGAGATCCGAGCCCGAGCGCTCCTTGGTCATAGCCAGGTCCACCCAGGCCTTGTCGACGCCGACGATGGGCTCCATCTGTAGCACCGCGTAGCACGGCGCGCTGTTGGGCACGTAGACCGACACCGCGGTGAGCAGCCAGTTCTCGTCGGCCGGCACAGTGCTGCCATGGAAGGTGACACTGCCGCCGGCGGGCACATGGCCCTCGACCTCCTCCAGGAAGAGCGGCGGCATCCGGCCGATATCAAGGTTCCACATGGCGTTACTCCATGATCCGAAAGGTGAAGGTGAGCACCGACGTGAACTGCCGCAGCTCGGCCATGTGCTCCTGACTGTAGATGGGCACGTTCTCGGTCTTGACCCAGACCACAAGCGGCTCGTGCGCCAGACGCTTGAGCTTGAAGACCGCCGCGATCTCCTCCACGAGCTGCATGAGCGGATCGACCTCGGCAGGATCAGTCGTGGCGAGCTTCTTCTGCACCGCCACGTCGACCTTGGCCTCCCGCGGCGTGCTTCCCCGCGAGCCCAGTTCCTGCTCGAGTCCTTTGGGCACCACCGTCACATGCAGCGTCTTCATGTCAGCCAGCTCGAAGATCGGCTGGTAAGCGCGCACCGCCGTGACCGGCATGGAGAGCGTCGCCGAGTTCAACTCGGCGGCCACGGCATCAGCGATCTGCGGAAGAATTGCCGGCACGGGTGGAGTCCTTCTTGCTAGTCGAGAGCGCCGCAGTAGTCTTCTCCAGGGCAGCCAACAGCGTCTCCCGGACCCACTTGTGGTCGCGTTCGATGGCCTCAGACATGCGCTTCTCGCGCAGCCAGTCCCGCCAGAGCACGTACCCGACCACCAGGCCGGCCAGGCCCCACTGCGCCCACATGGCGCCGTCGCCGCCGACCGGCACGGAGATGGCCAAGAGCGCGCCCATCCCCGTCTTCATGGCGATGTCCACCATCATGGCGCCTCCTCCGCCGCGACCTGCTTGGTATGAATCCGGAAGGTGTGCCGGTACAGATCCGAATACCGCCACTCTGGCTCCCTTCCTGGCGCCATGACCTCGTAGACGTAGATCGTGGTCCCCTGGCGCTCCCGCACCTGGTCGCCGCGCTTGGGAGTCGTTTCCGCCCCCGCGAGCACCAGTTCGCGGGCCAGGACCAGGTAGTCCCTGGTCTCTGTCCGCTCGGCCACGCCGTAGTCGTTGAGGATTTCGAAGACCGTCTTGCCAATCGTGGCCCGGACTTCGATGGCCTCCCCGGCGCGAACGTAGTGGACGGCCCGCGAAGCATGCTTTACGCGCTCGCGTTCCAGCCACTCCAATCCGCGCCGGAGGAGATCCATCGCCGGCTCCTACTGGCTGAGCCTGGCCCGGACGGCTTCGTCGGCGTCGGCCGCCGCCTTCACCGACTTCCCGAGGTACTTGTTGGCCCCGGCCTCGTCGTCGGTCTTGGCGACCTTGTCGGCCTCGTCCCAGTAGAGCTTGGCCCCGGCCGCAATGGCACTGCCCGCACCGGTTGCCTTGGGGAAGTCGAAGACCCCGGCCACCGCCAGCGCCGCGAGTTCGCCGGCCTTGTGGTTGCGCTTCGTCACCCCCACCAGGTCGCCCACCACCACCACCGACCCGGCCGCCACATCCGCGACCGGCACGTAGTCGATGGCATTGCCCTCATGCACGTACTCGGTGATCATCGCTCAGTTCCTTTCTGCTCAAGCCTCGCCCTTGACCTTCACCGCTCCGCGCGGATCCTGCTCCTGGACCCCCACATCCAGATATCCGCGGAAGCCCATGCCGAGCATGTTGGCCGGGGCATCGACCCTTTCGATGACCGGCTCGCGGCGGCCGTTGAGGAAGACCACCTCGAAGGCCGGCAGCACCGCGGGGTTGGCGAAGAGGTACCACGCCTTGGAGCTCGCCCCGGAGAAGAAGGTGTCCGAGAGGTGCGGCGCCGAGACCACCCGGTACTTGTTGCGGTGGGGGTTGTCGGTCGGGATCTTGGTCTTCACCCCCATCGAGTCCATCATCAGCTGCGCCGCGCCGATCAGGACGTCCGCCTCGGTCTCGAGTTCGACCGGCACCACCAGGATCTCCGGCCGAACGTTGATGGGCTTCTTGTCCCGCTCCTTCGTCCCGGGTCCGGCCTTCTGCTTCCGGAAGAGCGTCCGCGCCTTGGTCAGGCTGTCCGGCCCGAAGGCGCTGTCCGCGCCGTCCAGGAAGTTGCCGTTGGGCGTGCCGAAGAAGCCGCCGGGATTGGCGAGCAAGAGCGAGAAGAAGAGCTCGTCGATCAGCTCCGCGCCGCTCCGGCCCATCTGGCTGGGGATCTCGAGGAACGCCCCGAGATCGTCGTTGATGACGTCCTTCCTGGTGAGCATCAGCATCTGGCCGTAGGTGTCGGCCTTGTTGCGGAAGCCCTGCTCACCGAGCCGGCCGTGCTTCAACTCCCCGTCCGGAGCGACCTTCTCGAAGCCCCCGGTGCCCAAGAGGCGATACCGGGTCACCTCCTTGAAGTCGCTGACCGAACCGACCTGGGCCAGCTCCAGGGCGGCAATCGGAGTCGCCTCGTAGCTGGCCAGCATCACCCGGTTCATCACCGACTCGAGGATCCCCGGCAGGCTCACCGTCGAGAACCCCGCGGTAATGGTCTCGGCCCCGTCGCCGAACACCCGGGGCACCGACATCCCCTCCATCCGGGCGCACTCGGCCACCAGTTCCCGCAGCCCGATGTGCCGCATCGGGTGCGCCGCGTCCAGCGCCCGCTCCCCGAAGACGCCGAGCAGCTTCTTGGCGTCAAGCCCCGCCGACAGGCACACCGCCGCCTCCAGCACCTTGGCCGACGGCACCGACGCCCCCGTGACCACCGCCGGCGCCTTCGGCCGGCTCGCCCGGAGCACCTCCAGCTCCGTCTTGACCACGTCCCACCCCTCGGCGATGGCCCTGGCCGCGACCTCCGCGTGGTCCTGGCCGCAGAGCTTCCGGATCGACTCGATCCGCTTGAGCTCCCCGGAGTACTCGGCCCGGAGCCCGGCGATGGCATCGGCGCCGTCCGGCGCGCCAGCGGCGCCACCCTCGGACGGGTCGGCCACCGCCACGGCAGCGCCCGCAGCCGCCGGCTCCGCAGCCGCACCGGCCGCCGGATCGGCACCGGCAGCCACGGCCGCCTTGCCCTCGGCCTGCCACATCGCCTTCAGGTTCGCCGTCTGCGCGTCCGACAGCTTGGCCAGCTCAAAGTCCTTCCCAGACAGCCACTGCTCGAAGTCCATGTCCTCGACCTCCGTATCCAGAGCCAAACTCGCATCGGAACGCGCGGCGACCGTCGCCGACGCATCCTCGTCCGCACCCAATGCCACGAAGCTCACCTCGCCCAGCACCGACTTCCGGACCACGTAGACCGGCCCGGTGAAGGTCGCCCCGTTGGCGCGCGCGTCGCGCCCCTCCGGGATGAAGACCACCTTCTGAGCCTTGGCGCCGATGGACGCCTGCCAGGGGAAGCCGTTCTCGCTCGAGGAGATGATCTCGCTCGCCGCCGGCCCCGTGCCCGAGATCACCCCGGAGACGTTGATGGCGCTCTCCGAGAGCGCGATGTTGTCGGTGTGTCCCACGATCTGGGCGACGTCATGGTCCTTCAGGATCGGCCGGCTCCGAGCCGCCACCCGCATCCCGGCCAGGTCGACCACGACTGGGTGCGGCCACCCACCCAGCTCCATCGCCCCACCCGTGTAGGCCACCATCTGGAAGCGCCGGAGCTTTCGGGCCACGAGCGCACCCTCGCCCTCCATGGCCTTGGCCTCCACCGCCTGCCAGCCGGTCACCGCCGACGTGATCTGAAGCCGCTTGTCCATGCCGTCTGCCCTCCCGTACTGAGCCTCGCACACCGCCAGCCGCTGAGCCGCCTTCGGAAAGTCCCGCACCATGACCGGCGCAGACATGCACCGCGCCACGAACTGCTCGTGGTTCTCGCCCGGCCGTTTCTCAGGCAGCGGCATCGGCCGCCTCCTCGTCACCGGTGTCCACCGGCACCGCCTGCTTCTCCGGCACCACTTCCACCGCCGCGATTCCAAGTTCCTTGAGAAGGGCGATCTCCTTCGCCCGCTGCCGAACCTCAACCTCCCAGTCCCGCCCCTGCCGGGCGAACTCCACCGCCAGAGTCGTGGTGGTGTTCCGGAGCCTGGTCTCCTGGGCGTTGGCCTCCTTGGCCGGGTCCACGTGCTCGTGGCCGTCCCAGAACCACTGGTGCGACCAGTCGGTGCTAAGGATCCGCGCGCTCTGCGGCAGCAGCCCGTCGACCAGCACCGCTTCGCGGGCCCACGCCTGGAAGATGCGGTCGAGGATGGCACGGCCGATATGCGCCTGATCCACCCGAATCGATTTGAAGTAGGTCTGGTGATCCAGGCGGCCGGAGGCGTAGTTGTAGCCCGAAGAGTTGCCGGCCGCGACGTTGAACGGCATGTTCAGGCACCGGGCGATCTCGTTCAGAATCTCATGCTTGAACTCCGCATAGGTAGTCGCCGGCTGCTCGGCGTGCAGCTGCCCCATCTTCCACCCGCCGGGCATGGTAACGAGCATTCGCCGCTCAAGCTGGATTTGATCCATCGGTTCCACGGACTCAGCCTCGCCGTTGGCCGGCGAGTCCGTGTAGAGAATGCCGGCGAAGTCCGCAGCCGACTCGGCCGCCGCAATAACCGCCAGGGTGTACCGGCGCAGTTGGGCGAACAGCGACAGGGCGGGCGTGATCTCCGGTACACCCCGGCTCTGGCCTGGGCGGTCGGCGCGGAAGTAGTGCAGCATGGAGCCGGCCTGGACCCGGTCGTATTGGAGCGCCAGGCCGCTCGTCAGGTCACCGGGATGCCCCTTCAACACGTGGTACTCGACCGGGTTCCCGTATGCGTCGAAAACGATACCGTCCACCGCGTTCTCAACGGAAAGCTTCATCGTCGGCGTGGTGACCTGGTCGGCCTCCACCAGCCGCAGATCCAGCTTCACCTTGTGGGCCAGCGCGGGGTTGTTGGTCAGGATGCCGAACGCCTCGCCGTCCTCCGCCCTGGACATACGCATGGTCCGGAGCTTCTCGGCCAGGTTCACCGCCGCCGCCCAGTCCGCGAACGCCCGCTCCACCGCCTGGTTCACCGCCGGGTCGGTCGCGAGCATCTGCAGCCTCGGCCCCGTACCCACCACGTCATTGGCCAGCGTCAGCACGATCCCGCGGGCGTAGCTGTTGTTGGCCACCTCGTAACGCGAACGATTACGCAGGATGCGCCGGATCTCGGGGCTCGCCGCGGCATTGGCCGAGAGGCCATCGGCGTTCGCCCAGTGGCGGATGTTGTCGGGATTGGTGGCTGCGGCATCGTACCGGCCGCGGAGCAGCTTCAGGAGCCGCCGGTCCGCCCCCCGGAGGCGCAGGGCTGGCTTGCTGGGGAGGAGAGCCTGCAGCCACCCAAACATCAGTCCGCCTCCGGGGGGACCATCTTCGTGCGACGAATACCGAGGCCGCGGGCGCGAGAGGCCTTCTTGGACTCCAGGTACCGGTCCGCCTCGATCTGCTCGGCCAGGGAGTGCTGCTCGATCTCGCCGGAGTCGCCCTTGGCCCGCTTGGGGCTCCGGGCGTTCCGGCGGATCTCGTTTTCCAGGTTCCGAGCCATCGATCTGCGTCTCCGGCCTCTGCTTTCTCAGCGTGCTCAATATCAACATTACTTCCCGAGGCGACCGACCTTAAAGGATTCCGACAGGAACCAGCGGATATGTCGTATTCAGTCCTCTTGCACGATCCGCTGTGTCTTGAATGAAGGGATATCCGCTCCATTGACACGACTGCGCCTATGCCAATAATCGCCGCCTGCTGCTACACCAGGGCAGCCAAGGAGGCTTCAATGGCAAAGAAGAACATTGATGACTACGTACAGCAGCTCACCGAGGTCGGTTGGTTCGCCAACATGGCCGACAAGGAAGCGTACATCGCCGGCATGAAGGCCAAGTGGACCGAAAACAATGATGGCAAGTGTGCCAATACGTTGCCGTGGGTCTGGTTTGACTCAGAGTGTGTCGATAACGAGAGTGCGTACAAGGATCTGATCACCGAGATCCTTGAGTCTGCCAAAGGCAATGTGCCCTTTTCGCAGGTCACCGAGGAATGGGATCAGAAGACGGAGCCGGTCAGCATCAAGATCGCGGTTACGCTGAAGAACGGCGAGACCCTATCTGCCACCTACGAATACGAGAGCGACTACCTCAACGAGGACTTCGACTCGTTCATCACCGGGGTGGTTGAGAAGGCCACCGACGGGAAGTTCACCGCGTTCTTCAAGTCGACCGGCGGGCAGGACGGGCTGGTCCTCGTCGCCGACAAGGACGCATTGACGGCCGCGAAGAAGAAGCGGTTGCTCAGCGCTTGACCGCCAGGCTAAACATGCTGACCGTAGACGAGGCAATTCAGGCCATCACCAAGTCCGAGCAGTATGTCAACTGCTCGGCCAAGTATCCCCCCGTTGGAGAAGAGATCATCCGAGATGCTGAACTGCAGCTCGGGTATCCGATCCCAGGGATTCTGAAGGCGTTGTTTACAGCCGCAGCGAATGGGGGCTTCGGTCCCGGCTACGGCATCATCGGTCTAGAGGGGGGACATCCAACCGACGAAGGCGACTCCTCTATCGGTCTCTATAACACATTCTCCGGAACCGATCCGGAAGACCCACACTGGTGTTGGCCTCGCGGCCTCCTCCCCCTTTGTCATTGGGGCTGTGCGATCTACTCGTGCGTCGACTGCACCACGCCGGACGGCCAGATAGTGTGGTTTGACCCGAATGCTCATGAGCTTGATGATACCTGGGCGGCGGCATTTCGAAGGCAAGGTGTCGGTGTAGTCGACTTCTTTGTGCAATGGGCGCAAGGAGTGGACCACTGGAGGACGATGTACGGAACACCGGATGAGGCGTGAGGAGGGATCTGCTCAGTGGGAGTAGTCCACACCGAGATAGCAGTTCTTTGCCTTGTCTCAGCGATTGCGGCGGGAATTGTTGCCGGTATCGCAGGCCCTAGAAGTACGTTCGGGATTATCACGTTCAGCATCGCCGCCTGCATGTTAGTACTGTACACAGTTGCGAATGTTGCAGAGTTCCTGAATCGCAGGAAACGCCGACACTAGGACGCATAGTGGTACAGAAACTATCGCTTGGCTCGCTGGAGATCCGATAGTTTCATCCTCGGCCGCTCCCGCACCACCGGCCCATCCGTCCCCGGCAGCACAGCGCCCTGAACCGAGGCTGCCACGGCGGCCCCCACCAGGCAGTCGAGCCAGTGGTTTTCGACGGCCTCCGGCCGCAGCTTCCATTCGTCCACCACCCGGCCGCGTCCCTCAGTCTTGACCCGATACTCCGCGGTCAGGTGCTCGGCCAAAAGGCGATGCGCCTCGGGATCCCGGCCGAAGAGCGACATGCAGCCCTTGTCGCCCATGGGCACGGCCAGCCGCGCGTGGACAAAGCTTTTCCAGTAGTTCGAGTCGAAGACCACATGCCTCACCGCCCGGCGGCCTTGGACGTTCGGGATGCGCCAGTTTAGCCCGACGCGGTCGCCACGCTTCCGGCGGTACTCGATGAACGGCGTCGAGGACGCGCCCACGAACCGGCCGTGGCTGGGCAGCAGCACCGCCGCGTGCCGGCTCTGCCGGCAGAACTGGTAGACCACGTCAGTCGAGGTGCCCCAGTTAGCGTCGATCAGGCAGCGGTCGATCCGCACCATGGCGCCGTCGTCCCGCCGCCACTCGCGCTCCAGGCACTGGCCGGTCAGGGCCTCTAGGCCGGCGTAGATCGCACCCTCGATGCCTGCCCCCTTGGCCACACTGGATAGCGTCTTCTGTGCGTCCCGGAGCGTGAAGTAGGCGCGCTTCTGGTCCGGATAGGCCCCATAGTCGAGCACGTACCCGGTGAAATCTTCCTCGAATGCAGCGACCAGCCAGAAAAGCAGCCGCCCCTGTACGTCGATGAACATGGCCAGTTGCGTGGCTCCCACCGGCACCTCGCCACGCTTCATGCCGTTGATCTTGCTGGCGATCTGGTCGGCCGTGAGCAATCCCTCGTCCTCGGCCGTCTTCTCCGGCAGCGGTTCGTTCTGGTACTCGGCCTGGAATGCGGCCTCATCCTGGAGTTTGAGGTTCATGGCGTGCTGGACAGCGGACGCCTCGTCGTGATTGAAGCGCTCCGGCCAGGCGACCTCGGCCCCCTCGTCGAGCGCCACCCGGTTGGCTTCGTAGAACGCCGTTGCCTCGCGCATGTCGCCATGGATGCGCAGGCTCTCCGCCCGGACCTCGGCATACCGGGCCCAGAGTTTCTCGTTGGTCGGGAATGCGTAGATCATCTTGGTCCGCTCCCCGTTCCACTCCGGGTGTTTCTCGCGGTCGAGGATATTGTCGGCCACGTCGCCTGGCCGGATGACGGTACACGGCATGATCCCGGAGATCTTCTTCCCGGGCCCGGCCATGCCCAGGACCGCACCGGCGATGATCCGCTCTCGCGTGGCACATTGTGATAGGCTCCGGGCCGACTCGTCCGTCTGCGGATCGTCCAGAACCACGAGGCTCGGCCGGACCGTCTTCCCGTCGGCCCGCTTGAACTTCATGCCGCGGATGCGGCCGGTGATCCCCGCGACCTTGATGATGGCGCCGGACGCCAGGCTGTCCGGGATGGTCGGCAGCACCACCTCGTTCGCCGTCCATCCGATATGCGTTCGCTCGTTCTTGTAGAGTTGGCCAGAGCAACGGTTGGCAATCCCGTCCAGACTCCGAACCGGATGGATGACTTCGGGGAAGTCGTCGGCCAGGAGATCATTGGCGTCGAGTTCCATCTTGATGCTGTCGAGCATCTCCATGGCGTGGACCTCCGACGCCCCGATCAGGCAGACGAAGTCCCGGTGCCCAAAGAGCACCGCCCACAGGCAGGCGGCCTCGGTGATGCTGGACTTGCCGCTCCCACGCGGCAGCGCCATGGCGAATAGCCCGCCGTGCAGCACCGCCTGTTCCACCTTGGCGATAGCCTTGAGATGGTCCGGCGACCAAGGCAGGTGGAAGGTGAGCGGAAAGTAGGCCTCGCAGAAGAACCGAAACTCATTGGCCGCCCTCGCCTTCCGCTCCTCGTTCACGACGGCCGGCATTTCGCCGATGTCGCGTCCCCGCCTGGATTCCTCCCGCGCGCGCTTGCCGGCGGCTTCCTTGTGGGCCTCGTACCCGGCTGCCTGGTCGACCACGGGCTTCGGCCCGTGGCGAAGGTCGGCCAGCCACGCCGCGTATCGGTACAGGTCAAGTTCGCGCCCCTGGCCGATCCGGAAACCCGCCTTCATCCGGTGCCGGTAGAAGGTGCGTTCGTCCAGCACGGCGCCCAGGGGCGTCGAGTTGACCAGGCGCACCAGGTCGCTGGGCTTCAACTTCCGCGGGTCAAGCGCGGGCATGTTCCGCCTCCCGGGCAAGCCAGGCAACGTACATGGGCAGGTTAATCGTCCCATCCGGGTTAGTCGGCGCGCCCGCCGCAATGTCGGCCTTTACGGCCTCTTCCGAAATGTGGCGCGACCCCACCGAACGCAAAACGGCGACGACATCGGCGACTGCCAAACATGTCGGCGTAAGCGCCGCATTATGGCCGGTTACGGGCATGCGCAATCCTCCAGATTAATCGCCAATTTGAGTTGATGTGTCGGCCGAATCCCGGTAATGATGTAAGTAGAAATACCAAGAGCGCATTGGGCGCCGGAACGGAACGGAGAACGAAAATGACGAACGCCGAGATGAGAAAGATGCACCGCGAATTCACCCGCCGGCTGAACCGGCAACTGCGGAAGGTGATCGGCCGGCTGGGCTACAACCGCCTCCGCATGGTCTACGCATACGACCTGGCCAATTGGGAAACCCGCCGCCTGGTTCGGGCTGAGATCCGCCGGCGCGGCTACAAGACCACCGCCTTCGAGAACTGAAAGGAGAAGACCATGGCTACCAAGACCAAGAAGACCGCGGCGCAGACCTACGAGGAACGGGCCCAGGACATCGGCGCCCTGCTCGGCTGGCTCCAAGACGAGCTCGAGGTCCACGAGGAGAAAGCCAAGGCCGAGCCCCGGAACTGGGGCTACGCCGGGGACCTGGCCGAGGTCCGGATGCGCCTGGTTGACGCCCTGACCTTCCTCTCCGGCAACGACGACAAGGCCATCGCTGAAGCGCTGGCCGACCTTCGGAACTGAAAGGCACCGACCATGAAGACCGCCAAGAACAATCAGGCTATCCCGCGGTTCACCCACCTCAGCCGGGCCTGGTACGGCCCGGCTAACCTTCCGGCCCTCCGGAAGGACGGCATCGTCGACCAGGTGACCTTCGGCCTCTACTTCGCCGACGGCGGCTGCGACGCCGAGATGTGCATGAGCTGGCACTGGCTGGTTGGCAACGAAGCCGGCGTCGCGCGGATCGAGGCCTTCGCCGACAGCTTCGCGCTCTTCGCCCGGCCGGAACTCAAACGCGTGTTCGGCCGGCTGGCCCGGCTCGCCAAGGACGCCGCCGACCGAATGGCGCCCGCCGGCTTCTGCGCGCTCCTGGCGGAGTGCGGATTCGAAGACGCTACCCCGGTCCGACGGTAGGAGGAGAACGCCATGAAGATTCTGGTAGCCACCACCAAGACCCAAGGCGCCCGTAAGAACGACTTCTGCTTCGTACCCGAGGCCGAACCGGTGATGTTCGGTTTCGAGTGCGACAACGAACCCATCGACGGCGGCTGCGGCTGCCGCCGGGCGATGGTCGGCATCGGTTGCCTCAAGGCCACCACCACGGTGGCCGTGGCAGAGACGCCGATGGACCGCGACGGGCTCATCGCCGCCTTCGTCGAATCCAGCAAACGGTCCGGCTTCAACTTCACCGCCGCCGAAGTCGCGCCCATGGCCGACGACCTGCTGCGCATCGCCGGCCGGTTCCCGGCCGGCACGGTCCTGGAACGCCGGGGCGATGCATTCCGCGCCCGGCCGGTTGGTAAGGAGTAAGGCACCATGGAACTGCGCACCTTCAGCAGAACGGATTGGCACGGGTTCGCGGGCGCCGAGCGCTGGTCGGACTCCGATCCGCTCATCGCCGATGGCATGTTCGCCAACGGCATGGGCTGGGTCCTGGTCCTCGATATCAACGGTGCCTGCCTGGTTTGCGACGATTCTCAAGCGGCGTACGGGGGCTATGCCTTGAACCGCCGGTTCCTCTCGGTCGCCGATGCACGCGCTTTCGCGGCGACCCTGGGCGAGCCCAAGACCCGGGGCGAATTCTTCATTGCCGGCTTCCAGCCGGTCTAGCGAACCACATGAACTGAACCGCGGCGTGTCGCCGCGGACGAGAACGGAAGGAGACGTACCATGTCGAGCAGCAAGAAGACCACCACCAAGGCCAAGGGCGGCGACAAGAGCAAGAAGGCCAAGGGAGTGACCACCAAGGAACTGGAGGGCGCGCTTGAGAACGCGCTCGACAAGGCCGCCACCGGCGATGGCAAGCTCTCGGGCCTGGACGCCGCCGCCAAGGTGCTTGCCGAGGCCGGTGAGCCCATGAACGCTAAGGCTATAGTCGAGACGATGCTGGCCAAGGGACTCTGGAAGACTGACGGAAAGACACCGGCGGCCACCATCTACTCGGCCATGTTTCGCGAGGTCAAGGCCAAGGGGAACGCCAGCCGGTTCCGCGTGGTCGAGCGTGGGAAGTTCACCGTCGCCAAGTAGCATCTACCCGACCTCCCCAACACCCACCCCGGCCGCAACGGTCGGGGTGGTCTCAGTCACGGCGATCCGCTCGGCCTTCTTGCCGGTGAACTCCTCCCAGCGCTTCACAATCACGTCGCAGTACAGTTCATCGATCTCCACCAAGAATGCCTTCCGCCCCGTCTTCTCTGCGGCGATAAGGGTGCTCCCCGATCCCCCGAACAGGTCGAGGACGTTCTGCCCGGGCAGCGACGAGTACTGCATGGCCCGTTCGGCCAGTTCCACCGGCTTCTCGGTCAGGTGAATCATTGACTGGGGGTTGACCTTCTTCACCGCCCAGATGTCGGGGACGTTGTTGGGCCCGTAGAACTTGTGGCCGGCGCCCTCCCGCCAGCCGTAGAAGCAGATCTCGTGCGCCCCCATGAAATCCTTGCGGGTCAGCACCGGATGGAGCTTGTTCCACACAACGCACTGGCTGAAGTACAGTTCGCACTTAGCCAGCGGCGCTGGGTAGTTGCCGATGTTGGCGTAGCCGCCCCAGATGTAGTACGACCCGCCGGGCTTCAGCACCCGCGCGGCATTGCCGAACCAGGCCAGCAGCATCCGCTGGAAGTCCTCGTCCGACACGAAGTCGTTCTCCAGCGGCCGGTCCTTGGCCCGCAGCTTCGCATGCGTCGGGTTGGCCGATCCGGGGTTGCGGTGGACGTCCCGACCCGGGTCGGTGTTGCCGTAGGCCACGAAGGAGCTGAGCCCGGCCGCGATGGCGTTGTTTGAGCGCGGCTCGACCTTGACGTTGTAGGGCGGGTCCATGTTGACGAGGTCGATGACCGCGCCGGCCAAGAGCCGGTCCACGTCCTCGGCCTTGCTGCTGTCGCCGCAGAGCAGCCGGTGGTCGCCCAGCACCCACAGGTCGCCCGGCCGGGTCACCGCCTCGTCCGGCGGATCGGGGATCGCGTCCGGATCGGTCAGCCCTTCAGTGCCGTGGATGCCGGCACCGAGCAGCTTTTCCAGCTCCTCCGGCGCGAACCCCAGCATGCCGAGGTCCACATCCATGCCGCGCAGTTCGGACAACTCGATGGGCAGGAGGTCGAGATCCCACTCGGCCAGTTCGGCCAGCTTGTTGTCGGCCAGGCGGTAGGCCTTGACCTTCTCCGGCGGCAGGTCGACCGCCACGTGGACCGGCACCTCCGCCAGCCCCAGCTTCTGCGCCGCCTTCCACCGCGTATGCCCTACGATGATGACGCCCGCCTCGTCCACCACAATTGGTTGGCGGAAGCCGTACTCCTGGATGGACCGGGCCACGGCATCGACCGCCTGGTCGTTCACCCGGGGGTTCTTCTCGTAGGGCTTGATCTGGGACAGCTGACGCATTTCGATCTTCACGCTGCACCTCCCTTGGCCGCCTTGTCCTCGCGGGCGATGAGAAGCAGGACCAGGTAGCCGACCAGGTCAAGCACGGGGTCCTCGCCAAACGCGGTGGGGTTGTTGCGGATGCGGCTGAGCTTGTCGTCGAGCCGCACGCGAATGAGGGCCTCGGGATCTCCCTGCGCGAAGACCCGCACGGGCTCCAGCGCCGAGTTGCCGTAGGCCTTGTTCTTCGAGACCAGCATGTCGCTGATCTCCTGGCATTTCGCCCGAATCCGTTCCGCCGTACCTGCCATGTTGCTGCCTCCTTCGTTCAAAGTGCCCACGTTAGGCCGCCCCTTGCGCCCCGTTGGCCACGGGGTGGGCCAGGGTGCCGGCTTGGCCAGGATCGCGATCCGACCGGCGATCCGCGCCCAGGGCCGCCCCTGGGCCGGATTCCGGCGCGTCGGAAACGTGGTTGACCTGACAATCCTTCGCCGCGTGGCGGTTTGCCCATTTCACAACCTCGCGGCACATCTGGATGAAATCCTCATTGCTCATGGTGCCCTTGGCTTTGTTCACCTCCTTGTGCAGGGCCTGCGCGTTGTCGATATTGTGCTGGCCGCCACGGCTCATTGGCACGATGTGGTCAAGCGCCACAGTTTCGGTCGAAAGGGGACGTCCAGTGAGCGCGCAACGGTACTCCTGGAACTTCAGCAGAGAGAGCACATTCTGCTGACTCACGGCTCCGGCGGGACGGCCCTCGACGCATGCATGCCTGAGATCCGCCAGCCAAGCACCGTAGGCCAACATCTTCACGCGCTTTCCCGCGCAGAACTGCCCCCGCGCTTTCACGCGCTGACGGAATAGCTTCCTCTCGTTTAGCACCTCGCCTATGGGCGTTGAGTTGACCGCCTTCAAGAAGTCCCTGATTCGCATCGGTTGTTCGTCCAGTAACGATTTCTGATGGGCACGTATCTCAGCGGTTTCCTGGAGCGCAACATTGCCCAATACTCCCACGAGCCTGGGCGAGGAACTTTCATCTCCCGCCTGAGCGCGAACACCGCTTTCTGAATCGCCGCGCTCCAAGTTGGAGTCGGGGTCGGAGCACTGGCGATCTCCGTTAGTCTTGGGCACTGGCTGCGGCGGATTCGCCAAGCCTGGACCATGCTGTGAATCGCGCGCGACCAGGGGTCGAATAGCAGGCCCTGATTGTGCCAATCCGCCGCCAGCCGAGTGCATAGCTCCTTGGCCACTCGATCCCATTGTTTCGAGTTGCGTTTGGTCGACATTAGCATCCTGCCTATCCATGGGCATCTTCCAAGTCCGGCGAATTGCAGGAAAGTCTGTGGTCTAGCGCTACGGTTCCGGCGGCAGTCGACGCGGCCGTCGGCGCCGGAGTACCTACGCCAAAGTGGCACAGGCTGCGTTTTGTACAGATGCGATTGTGTACGGCCGCCGGCCAGGCAAGCAGCCCGCTCGAACTTCTTTCTTCCTTCACCCCCCTATCGCGCGCATACGCGTGTGCGCGCTCGCGCGTGTGGGTATGGGTGAAATAGAGAAAGAAGAAGATATCTCTATGTAATATAGAGACTTCATTCTTCACCCTTCGTTCACCTTCATTCCCTTTTCTGACCATCTTTCACCCCTCACCGACCTCGTTGGAGGCTGCTTCTTTCCCCTCGTCGAACTTCTTTCCCCCTCCGACCAGCCGGTACACGATGCCAGTCCGGCCAGGCGTCCTGACCGGCAGTAGCTCGATGTCATCTTGTTGCTGGAGCGTCTCGACGATCTTGTGAAAGGACTGGGCGTCTGTCTTCATGCGCTTGAGCAGCTTGCTGTGCTCCATCTCCCGTCCGGGCGCCTCGCGCAGCTTCTTGAGAAACTTCAGGCACTCGGCGTGGAATGGGTTCTCAGCCACGAAACAACCTGCCTGGAAGAGCATCTGCCGCGTCTGGTGCTCGACGATGGCCCACGCCCATTCGACCGCTTCGCGCGAGATCACCGGCGTCTGGTAGCACTCGCTGCAGGCGCGAACGAGCGCCAGGCGGCGAGCCTTCTCGCCGGCACGGGCCCAGACGGCCATGGCGATGGCGTCATTGGCCGCCTGCGCAGCGGTGTAGGCATCGTTCTCCCTGGCACGGATCTCGGCATAGAGCTCGACCACGCCGGGGCCGTAGGGAATCTCAATGGGTGTTGGATGCTCGTTGTCGAGATTGCCGTGGCCGGGGCGAAGCGCCGCCCAGTAGTTGGCCTGCTCCATGATCTCGGGCGGGATGGGCAACTCGCGCGGCTCCTGCCCCTCTCCTCGCATGCCGGCCAGGAAGATCAGCATTCGGGCGAAGAAGCCGTTCGTGAGCATCTTCTCGCAGAGCGATTCGAAGTAGTGCTTCGGAATCGCCGTGCCAAACAGGTTCACGCATGGCTGGTCGATGGTCTGCGGCTCCTGGCCAGCCTTGACTCGCAGGTGGTAGAGGCTCGCGGCGGCCGAGTAGAACTTGAGCAGGATCTCCATGATGCGCTCTGCCCGGCCGTCGCGACTGCGCGAGATGCCAAGGAGCACGGCATCGATCTCGTCGGTCTGGAAGAGCACGGCCTTCGAAGCGGCAACGCGGTCCTCAATGCCCTCGCCCGAGGCGAAGTTGTCGGCCAGTTGGCTGGAGATGCCCGCCTCCAACATGATCCGTTGGTTGATCTTCCGCGGGTGATCCTTGCCGGTGCCGGAGTTGGCCAGGCCGAGCAGGTAGAGACTGGTCCGCGCCCCGCTCTGGTCGCGCACCTTGCGGGCGCAGAGCGCGGCCTGCAGCGCCAGGGCGCCACAGAACGCCAAGACCCGGTCCGGGTACGGCGCCGTGATCAGAGTCAGGTTCATGACCCGGTCGATCAGACCGGGAACGTAGAGCAGGTTCTCCGGCAACAGGCCTGGGTCTGGCGGGCCGGGTGGCTCGGACGGCGTGGGTGCTTCGGCCGGCGGCTTGCCCAGGATCCCGGATAGGTCGACGCCCTCTTCGGAGTGCGAGGCTCGGTCGCGCAGCCATCCGAACGGATGCGTGTGGGGCTTGGTGGCTGCGTCCTCGACCTTATGGCGGAGGTCCTCCTCCGACCAGGGCGGTTCGCAGCGCTGGTTGAAGCGCTCTACAAGGAGCGCGAGCGCCCGGTCTGGCGGCAGGCCGAAGCCATGCACCAGGGCAGTGGCAGCCGTGTACGTGGCACTGTGCCCACCCTGGCCGCTGATCGCCGGCGGCATGGCGTCGAGATAAGCGGCGGCCCGAGTCTCGAGCGCCTGGAGTTCCTCGTCCGGCATAGCCGGCCTGTCGGCGACCGGCGGCGTCAGCGCCGGCTTAGACGCCTCGGCCAGGTACTGGGCCCAGGCGTCAGGCAACGGGGCGACCTCGGTCGAGCTGGGGTCCAGGTTCGTCCAGTGGTACTTGCCGCCCGAGAGGTGGTTCGACGGCGGCAGGAGCGCCTGACCGTTCTCGCCGCGGACGTCGATGCCGGTGGCCTCGAGGCCCAGGAGATCCCGGCCGATGTTGGTCGCGTTGCGGATGGGCACGGTCGTGCTGAAGATCCGGTGCAGGCCGTCCCCGCCGCTCATCCAGCTGACCGTGTCGGGCAGCGGGCCAAGCTGTTTCTCCAGGCGCTCCAGGTTCTCGATGCACTCGGGCCGGCCCTCGGTCTCGATGTCGATCCGGCCCTTGCCCATGGCCAAGCCGATGTTGGCGTCCGGCCAGCGAGCCCACCATGCGCGGATCGTCGCCTCGTCGGTCGTGGCCTGGTTCGGCCAGTCCTTGATCCTTGGGTGCTTGCCCGGCGCCGAGCAGTCCTCGCGCTGGCAGGTGCAACGCCCCTTGCCGTTGATGTGATGGATCGGCAGGACGCGCCAACCGAGCTTGGCGTAGCCGAGGGCGTGGTCGAGAGGGGTGCTCATGGGCGCCCTCAGAACGGAATCTCATCGGGGTCGGCAGCTGTCGGTACGCCGGCAGTCTCATCGGCATCCCATCCCGGCTCGCGATAGTCCGGCACCTCGCCCAGCTCGTAGGCGACGACGCGGTCGTACCTCTCGCCCGAGACACTACGGACCTGGATGGCCTTGGTGGACGCCAGCGCGCCTCGCTCAGCCAGGTCGACAGCCTCCGATACCGAATCGGGGACGGGCACCTTGGAGCGGCGCTTCCACCACTTCTCGGCACGGTAGCGTGCGAAGCCGGTGTGCTCCAGGCAGACCCATTCGCTCACGTACTTGTCCAGGCTCAGCTGATAGTCGACCCGCATAGTGGGCGGCGTGTCCGGCCCGGCGTTGCGCTTGGTGTGGACCGAGTAGTAGACCATCTCGACCGGAAAGTCGGCGATGGAGACCTCGCCCGAGAGGACGCTCGCCGTCGAGGCCTGCGCCTCGTGCTTGGCGCGTTCGCGCTCGGGGAACTCGAAGCCACACTGCGGGCACCTGGCGTAGCCCGCGGCGATCACCGCCTGGCAGCTTGGGCACTCCTTGCTGGGCGCCTCGCCGCCGCCCTGGCCGGTCGCTTTGACCTGGATGGCGTCCACCGGGCCGTGGCGCAGGGCGTTGCCGCCGAAGTCGAGCACCAGGCAGTCGGCTTTGCCGAGATGCAGGCGGAAACCCCGCCCAACCATCTGGTAGAAGAGCCCCGGCGACATGGTCGGCCTCACCAAAGCCACGCAGTCGATGTTCGGGGCGTCGAAGCCGGTGGTCAGGACGTTGACGTTGACCAGGTACTTGAGCCGACCGGCCTTGAAGTCCGCGAGCACCTGGTCGCGCATGCCGGGCAGCGTTTCGCCGAAGACCGTCTCGACCTGGGCCTGGTACTCGCCTCGCAGAACGGAGGCTAGGTGCTCGGCGTGCTTCACGCCCGCGGCGAAGATAAGCACCGAGCGGCGGTTCTGGGTGTAATTGACGATCTCCTTGCAGGCCGACTCCACCAGCTCTGCCGTGTCCATCAATGCCTCTGTCTCGCCGGCCACGAACTCGCCAGCGCGCACGTGGAGCCCCGAGGTGTCGGCCTTGACGCGGCTGGCCTTGGTCACGAGCGGGCAGAGATAGCCCTGGACGATCAGCTCGCGGACGCCTGCTTCATAGCAGATGTGGTGGAGGTAGTAGCCCTCCTCCGCCGGCCCGCAGATCAGCCCCGACTTCATCCGGAACGGCGTGGCGGTCAGGCCGATGACGCGGACGTTCGGATTGACCACCTTGGCGTCGGCCAGGAACTGGCGGTACATGCCGTCGCCTTCCGGCGCTATGGAATGGGCCTCGTCGACCAGAACGACCTGGAACGACCCCAGATCGCAGGCCCGCTTGTAGACCGACTGAATGCCGGCCACGATGATCGGGTGGTCGGTGTCGCGTTTCTTCAGGCCGGCCGAGTAGACGCCGACCTGCAGCATCAACTCCGGTGCCATCAGGCGCAGTTTGTCCACGGCCTGCTCGAGTAGCTCTTTGACGTGCGCCAGGATCAGAACGCGGCCGCCCCAGCGGCCGACCGCGTCCTTGCAGATCGTGGCCATGACCGGCGTCTTGCCCGAAGCGGTGGGCAGCACAACGCAGGGGTTGTCGTCGCGCTCCCGCAGATGGCGGTAGACGGCCTCGACCGCTTCGACCTGGTACGGCCTGAGGGTCAGCACCCGAGCTGCCTCCGCCCGTACTCGGCGATCAAGGCAGCGTCGACCATCCCCTCGTGAGCTTTCTGCGCGCGATCCGACGCCTTCCAGTCAGCACTGGGCCACAGGCGGCTCGCGACCAGGTACTCCGCTCCCTTGGGCTGGCCGGCGAGCATCTTGCCCTGCCACTCCTGCGGGCGGACCATCTCATACGGCAACGCCATCCCGGCGCAGATCCCGCGCACCAGGCCCCAGCCGGTGCCGAAGGTGAACATGGAGACCACGCCCTGGCCCGGCCGGGCTCCCACGTGCTCGATGAAGACAACCGCCGGGTGATGAGCAAGCAGCCAGCTCACTATCGCTTGCTCATCGATCTGTCGGTGCTTGCCCACGGCTGCGGTGGGCATGGCGGCAAGATGCAGGCCCTCGGGACTGATGGCGGCCAAGCCGCCATCGAGCCCCGGATCGATTCCGATGATCCAGCGCATAGGATCTCCCTGGCGGCAAGGGAGGCGGCCTACTGGCCGCCCCCCACCGCAACCCGACATCCATCGCTGCAGCCAGCCATCAACGTCACGAGCTCATGGTGCTCGATGAAGCGGCCGTCCAGGCGCACGAGCGGCGCCTGATAGTCGGCCATGGCCAGCGCTGCGAGGGCTTCCACGTCCCTGATGTCCCCGCGCCGGAGCGCATCCAGGCTGCGTTCCTCGAAGGCGAGGCCGGCTGATGCAAGCCCGGCCTTCGCCTTCTCGCAACGGGGACAGTTCGGAAGCGTCCAGACCTCGATCCGCACGGCTCAGTTCCTGCTCCAGGGCGGGACCGAACCGGCCGCCTGCGCCGGGCGGTCCACGGCCGCCTCGCGCTTGGCGTAGCCCTTGACCTCGTTGGTCATCTCCCCGCTGTCCTGGCGCTTCTTCAGCTTTACGGTGACGACCAGCGGGATGTTGTGGAGCTCGACCGAGTCCTGCGGCTGCATCACCCCGACCGCGCGGCAGATGGCCGACAGCTCGCCCCTGGCGATCTGGACGGTCAGCGCGTTCTCGTTCTCGAGGTTGAGCCGGGCCCAGAGCTTCCGGCCCTTGTACTTCCCCTCGATGATCTCGAGGACCAGCTCGAGGAACCGGCCGCGCCCCTTCTTGGTGGGCTTCATCTCCGAGGCGATGATCACGGCCAGGTACTTGTCGGCCGGCACCGGCTCGAACTCGACCATGGGCTCGACGTTGTTGGCGTTGAAGTTCAGGTTAGCCATTGGCGACTGCTCCCTTCTGCTCGACAGCCTGGCCCATCAGGCCGGCCAACAGGGCCGGCCAGGACAGCGGCAACTCTGCGGGCAGGCTGTAACGGTTCTTGGCGACGCACGACGGACCGCCCACCGTGCGCAGGACGCGGTCCCCGCCGTCCTTGCCGAGACCAACCGCGATGGTCCGGGTGCGGCCGAAACCGGTGTCCTGGCTCTCCGTGCGGATCTTGCGGGTCGCGAACAGCACCGCGTCGGACCACTCGGTGATGAGCGCCCCGGCGTGCTTGTTCAGCCGCGGGCTGTAGCGGTCGTAGGGGGCCGCCTCCGGGTCCTCGAACTTCTCCACCTTGGCGTGGGCGATGAGGATGCTGATCATCCCGCGACTGCGGAGACGATCCAGCCCGTCGATCACCCGGCGCCAGTAGGAGAGCGCGTGGACGTAGCCGCGCTGGTAGCCGCCGTCGGCCTTCTCGATGGACTCGACGCCGTACTCGCGGCAGACCGCGTCCCAGATCAGCCGTTCCAGCCAGTCGAGCGAGTCGATGACCACGGTGTTGAAGCCGTGCTCCTCGCCGACGAGCCCGGCCAGCGCCGCCAGGACCTCGTCGACCG
>JAKLDR010000075.1 GCA_022703445.1 Planctomycetota bacterium
AGACCTCCACCGGGCAATTGGCCTTGGCCCGGTAGCCCAGTTCCACGCGCAGGATCCGGCCGTTGGCCGCGTCGCCGATGTAGGCGGCCTCGTCGGTGACCATCACCGAGCGCGGGTCGGCCAGGGCCACGCCGGCGTCGTCGGCGTTGCCGTAGCCGCCCAGGCGGGTCAGGACGTTGCCGTTGGCGTCGAGCACCTCGACCGCGCAGCGCAGCTGGTCGGGCAGGAAGACCCGGTCGAAGCCGTCCAGGTCGAAGCGCGCCGCCCAGCACTGGCAGCAGTACGGCGACTTCTCGCTGCGGGCCAGAGCTGGCTGGATCATGGACGCGCCGAAGTGGCTCCACTCCAGGCCCTGGGCCTCGAAGCGCCCGCGGCCCTCGGCGGTGGTGAAGGCATTGGCGGCCGGCGCGCCAGGCGCGCGGTCCGAAACCAGGCGCACCGCGCCGCCCTCGGGCTTGAACTTGAGCAGGCTGCCGTAGTTGTAGACGAACCGGTCCCAGCGGTCGGTCGTCGCCCGGCCGGCCAGAGCCTCCGGGTAGAGGACGCCGATGGGCTTCAGGTGGTCGATGACGTAGACCGAGCCCTTGCGGTCGACGCGGATGGCCGCGGGGCTGCCCGTTTCGAAGGTGATGTGCACGTCCTTCTTGAGCGCCCCATCGGCGCCGAGGATCCCGACCAGCATGGGCTTGGCGTAGCCGCCGCGCTCGTGGATCCAGTAGATGTCGCCGTTCGGGGCGATGCAGGCGCCGCGGTCGAAGTTGCTGCGCGGGCAGTCGTCGCCCTCCAGGCGGGCGATGAAGCTGCCCGTCGAGGCGAACGGCAGCGGCCGGAGCGAGCTGTCCGTCCGCCCGAACTCGTCCTTGACGTGGGTGGCCACCGTGCCGTCGGCCGCCACGGTGATCTCGCTGATGCCGTTGGCCTTGGGGTGGAGCAGGATCTCCGCCGGAGCCACGGCGCCGCTGCGGCCATCGATGCCCACATAGCCGTGGCCCGTGGCGGTCATGGCATAGACCACTTCGTTGCGCCGATCGGCTCCGAGGAGCAGGTGGCGGGCGGGCACGGGGCCGCCGGCTACCTGGGCGGCCTCGCGGAGGGCGCCGTCGGCCTCGGCCAGCCGCAGCACCGCCGGGCCGTCGGAGCTCTTGCGGCGCACGTTGGCCGCGTAGATGCTGCCGCCGCGGGCGTCGAGGCACAGGGCCGCGAAGTCCGAGTACAGCTCCGTCTCCGCCGCCGCCTTGGCCTCGTTGATGCCGAGGTGCTTCTGCAGCCGCAGCGTCCTGAAGCCGGCGGCAACGTAGAGCGCCCCGCTCCTGGGCTCGACCTGGACCTGCTGGGGCCACTGAACGGCGATCTGACCGCGGAGCTTTCCGTCCGGCGAGAAGCAGGCTACGCGATGGTTGCCGCGGTCGGCGACGTAGAGGTTGCCGGCGGCATCGAGGGCGATGCCGCGCGGGTCCTTGAGCTTCTCACTGTCGCCGGCCGCGTCGGGGGTGCCCGCCACCGGGACCGGGGCGGCCGAGGAGCCCCAGGTCACCTTGAAGACCGCGTGGCGCGCGCCGGAGACGTAGACGGTCTTGCCGTCGGCGCCGAGCGCCAGGAAGATTTCGCCCTTCTCGAATCCCTTGCCCAGGACCGGCCCGAGGTAGCCGGCCGCCGGGGCGCCGCCGTCGGCCGCCAGGCGCAGGAGCCGGCGCTCCGGGGACTGGCCCCGCTCGGCGCTGAAGTAGCGGTGGCCCTCGGGGTGGCCGGCGCCGGGGCCGTTGACGAAGATCAGGTCGCCGCCGGCGGTGACGACCGGACCCTGGTTCGTCGCGCTGCCGAATTCGGGAAGCAGCTCGCGCGGGATGCGCTGGCCGTCGGCCAGGACCATCTCGCCGAGCGGCTCGACGCGCTTCAGGGGCAGTGCCGCGCTCCGCGGCACCAGAGTCCTGACGTAGTCGCCCCTGGCGTCGAAGATCTGGACCCGGCAGAAGCCGTAGTCGCCTTCGCTCAGCGTGTAGAGCGTGCCGTCCGGTCCGGCGGCCATCCCGAAGACCCGGCCAAGCCGGCGCGGGTCGCGGGCCAGCGTCCTGGTCGCGCCGGCAGCTAGCCCCAGGCCGACCCGCACGGTGTACTTGCCTCCGGGCACGGCTTTGCCGTCATCGTCAGTCCTGTCCCAGAGGATGGACTGATCCAGCTTGCCGGCCGCGAGCGGCGCCGGCGGGTTCCTCCCGAGCATCCCGGCCGCCAGGTGCCGGACGACCCGGCCCTGGGCGTCAAGGACCGCAACGGCCACGTCGGTCTCGCGGTCGGCGGCGAAAGCTATGCGCACGCCGCCGGCCTCGGCGACGGCGCTGGGAGGCCGCGCGAAGGCCGGGGCTTTCCCGCCGGCCCCGACTTGGTTCGGGCTTGGTTTGGGCTCGGATACGCAACCGGCGGCGATCACCAGGCCCGCAGCGGCCGCCAGGGCCAGAGCCGACACAGACTTTCCGACCGACGACATGGATTACGCCTCCTTCAGCGCGCGCTTGCGCGCTACTTCTTGGCTTCCTCGGCCTTCTTCCAGGGCAGCTTGCAGCCGATCTGGATCTCCTCGCCGCGCTGGTACGCGCCGATGTCCCGGGCCTTGCCGTCCTTGGCAGCGACGCCGGCGCCCAGGCAGGGGCTGCCGTCCTTCAAGTGCAGGTCGCCCTTCTCGACGTCCACGAACATCGGGTCCTTGGAGATGTTCCCTGACTCCTTGAGCCCCTTGGCCTTGCAGAAGTCGGCGAGCGACCCGCCCTTGGAGACCTCCTCGCCGCCGCCGATCCGGAAGAGGCAGTTGTTCTCGAAGGCGAAGCCCTCGAAGGACTCCAGCGTGAAGATCGGCTTGCCCTTGATCACGAAGATGTTGTTCCGGAAGGTGCAGTTCTTGGTGCCCGACTTGCTGTGAACGAGGTGGTTGAGCTTGTGGCCGTCCGGGACCAGGTTCACGAAGGTGTTGTTCTCGAAGACGTTGCCCTCGCAGATCGTGCCGGCCCCGCCCTTCTCGCCGTAGGTCCACATGATCACCTCGCGCCAGCCGGACTCGCGCGGGCCGTCGAAGCCGTTGTTGAGGACGACGTTGTTCCGGAAGGTGCAGTTGACCGCGCCCATCAGGCTGTAGCCCTGGGCGCAGCCGCTGAGGATGCAGCGCTCGATCAGCCCGTCCTTGGTGCCGCCGCCGGCGGCGTTGATCTGGGTGCCGGAGTTGCCGCGGTTGTTGAGGCTGGTGATGTTGCGCAGGACCACGTTGTGGCAGCCCTTGTTGATGTAGACCCCGTGGGAGCGCTGGGCGTCGTGGGTGTAGACGTTCTCGATGGTCAGATATGGAGTGTCGAAAGCGAAGATGGCCTCGTTGCCGGTGTGGTGGACCTCGCAGTTCCGGATGGTCACGTGGCTGCCGGTCTGCTTGCCGTTGCCGCTGTTGGCCGAGATCTTGATGGCGTAGCCGTCCTTGTTGGTGATGTCGAAGCCGTCGATGACGATCCAGCTCCAGCCGTTGGGGCAGAAGCCCCAGTCGGAGCCGGCGCAGTCGATCTTGACGTGCTCGTCCTTGTAGTTCTTGAAGGTGATGGGCTTGCCCTCCTCGCCGCTGCGGGCCGGGGCCAGGCCGTAGGTGCCGTTGGCCCGGCACTTGTACTCGCCGGCCCGGAAGAAGAGGGTGTCGCCGGGCATGAGCTTGCCGGCGGCCTTGACCGGGTCCTTGAAGGGCTTCTCGAGCGTCCCCGGGTTGGCGTCGGCCCCGTCGGTGGCCACGAAGTACTCCTGCCCCGCCGCGGCGGTTGCCAGCAGAACGCATGACACCAGACAAATCCAGGCGTGCCTCATGATCAGCCTCCCTCCCCAACCGGGGTTCAGGTGTCAGGTTTCAGGTGTCAGGACGGAGAGCCCCGGTGCTGACACCTGACACCTACCTTACCTTCACTGCGGCGCGCAGCCCGGTGGCCACGTCGCGGCACAAGATCCTTCCATTCCTGGGCAGCGGGCCCTCGGGCGTCCACTCCGCGGCGCCGCCCGGGGCGACGGCATTGGCGCCGCCGTCGAGCACCGGCCGGCCCCTGGCATCGAGCAGCTCGAAGCGGAGGACGTGCTCGCCGAGCCGCGCCTTGCCGGGCGCGGCCAGCCGGGCCACGACCTTGCCGTCCTCGAAGGTCAGCTTGAGCTTCGCCGGCCGGTAGGGCAGGACCGCCAGGAGCGGCGCGTCGGTCGGCCCGAGCGCGAGCTCGGCCTCTTTCCCCCGGCCCAGGTAGCGGCCGGAGCGGGCCTCGAAGATGTGGCCGGCGGCGGAGAGCTTCACGCCCAGCTTCCGGGCGCCGC
Organism: Planctomycetota bacterium; assembly: GCA_022703445.1. Taxonomy (GTDB): domain Bacteria; phylum Planctomycetota; class SZUA-567; order JAKLDR01; family JAKLDR01; genus JAKLDR01. Next base: position 4,318 of record JAKLDR010000075.1, read on the forward strand.
CGCGGCCGCCCTCCATGCGGATGGCGCCGAGGACGTCCTGGCTGATCTGCAGATCGGGCGTCAGGCCGAAGTAGCGCGCGGCGCCGTGCCTGAACGGGAAGACCTGCCAGCCGGGAACCGGCTGCTTCGCGGCCAGGTCGACCACCTCGGCTTCGGGCTTGACCCCGGCCAGTTCGGCGGCCCAGCCGAATATCCGCTGGTAGTTCCGGCCGGCCGAGGAGCGCAGCCGGGAGTCGAGGTATCCGAGCGGCGCGGCGTTGAAGAGCACCGTTCGCCCCTTGCCGTGCTTCCGGAAGAAGCCCAGGGGCACGTCGGTGTACTCGGTGCAGCCCAGGACCCGGGTGCCGTCGAGCGGCCGCAGGCCTTCCTCGATCAGCTCGAACTCGGCGCGGAGCGGCCCGCCGCCCCAGACCGGGAGCTTCCCGGCGGGCGCGTCCCAGTCGAAGGAGCCGCGGTCGGCCCCGGCGTGGTAGCCGTCGCCCGGCTCGCGCTCTACGCCGAAGAGCCCGTCGAGCGCGCCGTGAGCGCGCTCCCGGCAGTGCTCGTCCATGCGGCCGACGAAGCTGTCGGCCACGAGGGTGCCGCCGGCCGCGACGAACTTCTCGAGCTCGCGGGCCTCGGCGTCACTCACCGCAATGGACCGCGGCAGGACGAAGAGCTTGATGCCGCGCTTGAGCAGTTCGCCGGCCTCGACCTGGCGGTTCGACACGAAGACCGGGCGCAGGCCGCGGTCCTCGAGCAGCGTCCACCAGGCCTCGCGGCACTTGGCGGCCGCGAAGCGCTCCGGCTGCGCGGCGGCCAGCGAAGCCGGGCGGTTGGCGATGCTGGTGATGTGGTCCGCGCGGATGCTGGCCTGGGAGTAGTGCACGCCGACCGGCGAGCTCGTCTCGTCGGCCAGCTGCAGGAGCCGCGGCGCCCCCGAGCGGAGCTCGCCGTAGACTTCGGCCAGCTCCAGGGCGATCTTGGTCGGGCGAAGGGCCTTGGACTTCACGTCGACCGCGGCGTTGCTCTGCCAGATGATCGTGCCCGAGTCGCCGCCTGAGGCGTAGGCGAAGTGCCAGAGCATGGAGCGGTGCGCAGCGGCGCTCCCGCCCATGAAGGTGGTCTTCAAGAGCGGCACGTGCCGGCGGCGCTTGAAGGAACGGTAGCAGGCCAGCGACCCGCCGAAGTCGTAGACCTCGGCCCAGTCGAGCTCGGGCACCAGGATCGAGAAGTCGTAGCCGCCGAAGACCGACGGGCACTGCGTGCCGGCCAGGCCCACGGTGGCGTCGGGGTCGCTCTTGCGGATGAGCTCGGACTGCCGGGCGACTGCCCGGCGGAAGGTCTCGTCCATGAAGGCGCGGTGGTCGGCCCAGGGCGCGAAGTTCCAGTTCCCGGCGGCACGGCGTTCGAGCGCCTCCTGGCTGACGAGCGGCTCGACCGCCTCCCACGAGGCGAACTCCGTGCCCCACTCGCGGTTGAGCGCGGCCAGATCCGCGTACTGGCCCTTGAGCCACTCGCGCATCTTCGCCATGCAGTGCGGGCAGAAGCAGCTGTCGGCGGCCAGGATGAAGCTGGTGATGCTCGGCTCGTCGCGCAGGTCGTAGAGCAGGCTGAGGTCGCGGACCGGCGCGAGCGACTTCATCAGCGACGCGGTGAAGCCGTCCATGGCCTTCTCGACCGCCGGGTCGTTCACGCAGCCGGGCCGGGTGAAGACCCTCCGGTCGCGGTCGCGGTTGAAGGCCTCGTACCACTGCCGGAAGACCGGCTTGGCCTGGCCCCACTCCCAGTAGATGGGCCGGCAGACGTTCATCACGTAGAACGGGAAACGGTTCTCCAGGAACGGCGCGCAGCCCCGCACCTCGCGGAGCTGCTCGGGCGTCGGCGGCTTGCCGGGCTTGGCTGGCCCAAGGTTCATGGCCTTGAGCGACGCCCAGTACGCCGGGCTGTCGACCTGGGTGGCGATGAGCGTGCCGCCGTTGCAGGCGAGCTCGCGGAAGCGGCGGATGGCCAGCTGCGCCTTCCCCGCCCCGCTCGTGTAGAGCGGGTCGTAGAAGTTCCACATCAGGACGTGGTAGTCGTCGCGGGCGGCGCGGGGCATGGTCTCTCCTCGTCTACTTGCCGGCGGCCGGCAGCTGCAGCCGCTCGTCCCAGGGCTGCTTCTCGATCTTGTCCCAGACGTCCACCTCGTAGAGGCCGACCGCCGCCTTCGGGTCGGCCGGCGCCGCCAGCTTGAAGCGCACGTAGCGCGCCTCGACGGGCTTGGTGAATAGGATCGGGAAGCGGTAGCTGATCATCCCGCCGGCGGGGAGCCCCTCGTAGACCGGCGAGTCGAAGCCCGACCATTGCATCTGGTCGGCAGGGGGATTGAGGCAGTCGTCCCACGCAGCCTGCCCGGCCGCGGCGAAGGCCTTGCCGTCGGCGGAGGTCTCGACCGCCATGACCGCCGGGTAGAGCACTGCGGGGTTCGGCTGGATCGCCGAGACCCGCGCGGCGCCGACGGTGCGGACCTTGCCCAGGTCGACGGTGATCGTCACCGGCTCGCCCGGCTCCCAGACCACCAGTTCGCCGACGCGCTTCTCGTTCTTCTTGCCGGTGAGGTTGATGTTGTCGAGCTTCCAGACACTCGACTCGCCTATGAAGCCGTCGGTGAGCAGCCGGTCGGCCGGCACGCCGGTCAGCCGGCCGCCCTTGTCCGGGAAGGCCTGGCTCGCCGGGCGGCTGACCTCGTAGGCGCAGCCCACCGAGAGGTTCTCGCCGTAGACCAGGCGGTAGGCCGGGCGGGCGAACTTGTCGCCGACGTCCTCGCCATCGGCGTAACCCGCCTTGTCCTTGCCCGCCGGCGCAATCTTCATCCAGTTCATCTTGGGGGTCCGCTCGCCGCCGACGTTGATGGCGTAGCGGTGGGCGGCCGAGGCCACGTGCTCCAGGTGCCGGCGTTCGACCCACTTGCCGCCGCGCCACTCGCTCCAGGAGTAGCTGATGTCGTAGGGCATGAAGCCGCCGGCCGGCTCGTAGCCGACCTCGGCGAAGACGTTGATCAGCCCCGAGCCGCCGCCGTCGAAGGCGTAGCGCATCAGCACCTCGCGGGTGCCGGCCGGGAAGTCGCGGGTCTCGAATGAGACGCGCCGGTCGTGGGGCGAGCCGGGGAACTCGACCTTGCCGAGCGACTTCCACTCCTTGCCGCCGTTGACCGAGAGCTCGAGCTCGGCGCTCGGCTCGGCCATCTGCGCGGTGCAGGCCATCCGGACGCGCCGGATGTCGCGCGGCGCCGCGGCCTTGAGGACCAGCTCGGCCTTGCCCACCGCGCGGATCGAGGCCTCCCAGTCGCGCGGGTGGTCGAGCGACTGCCAGCCCTCGGCCTTGACCACCTCCTTGGAGAACTGCCCGCCGGTCAGGCGCGGGTTGAGCGTGATGTACTCGAGCTGCTCGTCGCTCACCGCGGCGATCTCGTTCTTGCCGAGCTTGAGGGCGGGGAGCGTCCGGGGGTTGACCTGGGTGATGGTGTTAACCTGAATGAATCGAAGGCCCGTTTCCGCGGCGAAAGCAACTTTCAGCAGGTATTCGAGGCGCCCCGCAATCGGCTCTGCGAACGTCCCCCGGAACTCCGTAAGCCTCGACTCAGTCTGCGTGAGAACCACCGGGCTCCAGGACAGGCCGCCGTTGCCGGAGACTGATAAGGTAAACGGTTCCTTCCCCACCCGCATCCGCTGCGGCCACAGAAGGACGGTAGCCGAGGTCGCCACATTCCCCGCCATCACCCTGAACGTGGCGCTGGCCGGCTTGGCCGGGTCCTTGGCCTTGATCCCGTCCTTGGTGCACTCAACGTTCTCGGAGGCGAAGAGCACCGACGGATCGGAGAGGTCAGGCGTCCAGACCCACTCCCCGTTCCCGCGGCTGTTCCGGAGCGGCGAGCCGCCGTCCTCAGCCGGGTCCTTGCCGTTAGAGAAGAGCCGGGCGTAGTTGACGCCGGTCCCCAGCGGACGCCAGTGGCGGGTGTAGCTCTCGTTGGGGCGCAGGCCCAGGATGAAGCGGTGGCCGGCGTGGGCGCCGGTGACATCCAGGCGCGGCTTGACCTCCTTGGAGTTCGGGTACCAGTCCCGGGCGACCTCGATGATCCACCAGGAGTTCGGCCCCTGGAAGATGTGCCCGCGCGGGGCGCTGGCCGTCGGGCAGTGGTCGAAGATGTAGTACTCGCCCGGCTTCAAGTTCTGGGTGTCGCCGTGGATGCGGCTGGCGCCCAGTTCCTCGGCCCCGGCGACCTGGCCCTTCTCGTTGATGAAGTAGTTACAGAAGTCGTTGTCGAACATGTGCCAGGCGCCGTCGTAGAAGACCTCCGAGACGACGTGCCCGGGCAGGTTGATCAGGCGGCCCTTCAAGCCCCGCGCCTCCCACAGCGAGATGTTCATCTCCGCGATCATCGAGCAGAAGGTGATCCCGTAGCTGTTGAAGAAGAGGATCGGGTCGAGCACCGGCCGGCTGTCCTCCGGTGCGAAGGAGCCCACCCGCCGGCAGCGGTGCATCCAGCGGAACTGGGCGATGGCCTTCTCCTCGTCGGTCTTCCAGCCGGAGAGCGCCGACTTGACGAAGTTCTCGCGCGAGCTCCAGTCCGGCACCGAGTCGCTGACGATTCTGAGATTGAAGGCTCCGCCGGGCATCTTCGCTCCTTCTATCTGAACCGGCGCCGGGGCCGGGCTGTCCGCCGGCTGCGCCGCGCAGCTCGCCGCGAGGCCCATCAGGGCCGCCGCCATGGTTGCTCCGAACAGATATCTCACCGCTGGCTCCCTTCAGTCCACCACGACCAGGGCGTAGCGCGCGAAGGCCGGCAGCTTGTAGCTGGCCGCGCCGCCCTTGCTCACGGCCGCCTTGAGCTCCCGGCCGTCGATCCGGCCGTCCGGCACGTAGAGCCGCACCCTGCGCCCGGCGCCCTCGGCCAGGACCAGGGCGACGCCGGCGGCGGCCGGCTTCTTCGCGTAATTGACGAGGTGCACGAGGAGCCGCTTGGAGCCGATCTTCCGGAGGAACTCGGCGGCCACAGTCCAGGGCGCCTTCACCCTGGCGGCCAGCGGCTGGACGGCGTTCTTCTCCACGGCGTCGGGCAGCGTCCGCCACTTGCGGCCGAGCTTCAGATAGGCGAAGCCCTCATAGCCGCCCATCTCCTCGTAGGTCGCGACCGGCTTGGCGCTGTTGCGTACGAGCGGCAGGTAGACCGCCCGGCCCTTGCCGAACGGGGCGACCATGGGCCGGCGGGAGTTCGCGAAGTCCGCGAGGTACCCTCGGTCGGTGTAGCTGACCGCGAAGCCCTCGGGCTTGGCGCCGGCAGCGGCGAAGAGCGGCGCGAAGCGCCACTCGCGGATGGTCTGGTGGAACTCGTTGTAGCAGCCGGCCTTCTCGCAGATGACCGCGGTGCCGCCGGTCGCGACGAACTTCTCGATGGCCGCGAGCTCCGCGCGGCTGGGGCAGCCGCAGCCCGGGACCACCAGGACCTTGTACTTGCCGAGCGTCCCGTCGAGGAGCTGCTGGCCCCAGAGCGGCATCCAGGGCAGCCCGGCGGCGGTGAGCTGCTGCTGGGCGGTCTCCATGACCATGAAGGTCTCGTGCCAGCGCAGGGTCAGCGACCGGTCGTCGCGGAGCACGGCGACCTCCGGGAGGATCTCGACGTCGCGGTAGAACTCGCCGAGGTGCTTCTGGAGGAAGTCCCAGGCCGCGCGGCTCGCGCCGGCGACCACGCCGCTGCCGTTGTTGAAGGCCATGCCCTCGGCCAGGGCAAGGCCCGGCTCGGCCTCGCTGCCGCAGGGCATGAAGGTGATGTTCGAGCCCAGCGCCCGCGAGTACTTGTACCCGCGGATGTTGGAGACCACGGCGCCCTCGCGCACGCCGATGTTCCGGACGGCGTTCTCCATCCAGTGCATCGCCTCGGTGTCCTTGAGCAGCCAGAAGTCGATGGCGCTGGTCAGCCGCTCGTTGTACTTCCGCGGGAAGCTGGGGTTGCCCATGATCCCGGCCTTGGGGTTCACGCTCCTGATGTGCGCGGCCACCTCGGCCCAGGCCCGGCTGAGCTGCTCGCAGCGGAAGGTGATGCACTCCTGCAGGACCGGGTCGTGGATCGGCCAGGCCCGCAGGGTGTAGTCGGTCCACGGGCGGCAGCGCGGGATGCGGATGTCGTCGTGGACCCGCAGGCCGGTCCGGAGGTAGAGCGCCTCGGCCGTCGGGAACTTGCGCTCCATGTAGGCCCGGAACTCGCGCTGGCAGCCGTCGCAGTGGCAGAGGCTGTCGTGGTTCTCGAAGATGCACATGTTGTCGTAGTAGACCACGTCGGCGCCGACCTCGCGGACGGCGACCTCGGCGGCCTTCTTCATGTACTCGACGAAACCAGGCCACGACGGGCACATCCGCCAGCGGTAGTACTGGTTCCAGGTGTCGTTGTACTCGATGGGGCGGCCGTCGCTGTCGACCTGCACCCCCTTGCGGGCCTCGGGCAGCTCGGCGAAGAGCGTCTCGGCGAAGAACGGGGCCCACTGGGTGTAAACCCCGAGGTGCTTCTTCCCATTGGGATCGTGCCTGCGGATCGCCGCGTAGAAGCGCGCGGTGCGCTCCCACTCGGGCCGCTCGTGCTCCAGGCCCAGGCCCTTGTAGAAGAGGTTCTCGGAGAAGTTCCAGCGGTCGTCGGCGCAGACCCGCCTGGCGTTCTCCTCGGTGAAGTACGCGGCGGTGCGCTCGAGGATGTCCTCCGGGCAGTTGCCCCGGCGGATGGAGTGCGCCTCCGGCTCCTGCTTGCAGGGGCCTTCCCAGACGCCCTCGGTCCGCCACCAGGGTTGGTTCGCCTTGCCGGCCATCGGTCGCTTTCTCCTACTGTCCGTTCGCAGTGATGGCCGCAGGGCCCCGCGCGTCGCGCGAGGACCTCCGGACCACCAGTTCCGTGGGCACCTTGACCAGTTCGCCGGGCTGTCCATTGCCGGCCATCAGGTCGGCGAGCCTGGCGACGGCCAGCCGTCCAAGCTCCCGCCCGTCGAAGCGCACGCTGCTGAGCTCCTCGGGGAAGCCGACCTGCGCAGCGGTGTCGCCGAAGCCGACCAGCGCGAAGTTCCGGCCGACCTCCAACCCTCGGGACTCGGCCGCGCGCCACACGCCCCAGGCGCGGAGGTCGTCGAAGGCCAGGACCGCGGTGGGCGGGTTCGTCCTGGCCAGCAGCTCCTGGCCGGCGGCCTGCCCCGACTCGAAGCTGCCGAAGGCCTTGACCGCCAGCGACTCGTCCGGCTCGACGCCCGCGGAGCGCAGCGCCCCCGCGTAACCGGCGTAGCGCCAGGGGTTGCGCTCACGCTGACTGATTTCCACATAGCCGATCCGCCGGTGTCCGAGCGCCAGCAGGTGCTCGACCGCCGCCCGGGCGCCGCCCTCGCTGTCGTCGATGATCCCGGTGAGCGGCAGGCCCTCGAAGTAGTGGTCGACCAGCACAGCCGGGCCGCCCCAGGCGCCCAGGGCCTCCTCGACCATGGTCCGGTCGCTCATCGAGAGCAGCAGCAGGCCGTCGACCTCGCGGCGGCCGAGGGCCGCCAGGAACTCCTGGCGCGCGGCGGGGATGGCCAGATTGGCGAAGGAGAGCGACCAGCGCGACGCCCCGGCGGCGTCGGCCAGCCCCGCAAGCATGGCGCTGGTCGCACCCCCGGGCACCTGGCTGTAGGAGGCCACCAGCACGCGGGCGGCGGCCTTGCGCACCCGGCCGTTGCGGCGCGGCAGTACCAGCGTGCCCTGGCCGTGACGGCGCGCGACGGTCCCCTCGCGCTCGAGCTCGGCCAGGCCGCGCCGCAGGGTCTCGCGGCTCACGCCGAAGAGCTCGGCCAGATCGCGCTCCGGTGCCAGGTACTGCTCCCAGAGTTCCTTATCTTTAATGAGCTGACGAATCCTGGCCGAAACCTCCTGGTACATGAGGTGCCTGGCGACTTTGGCTATGGAAGTCTTGGACATGGCTCCCGTCCTAGGCTCCTATCCCATCGGCATTGATTGGTAGTGTGACCGTACCACTTCAGACCACAGATTATACACCGCGTCCGAACGGTTGTCGGTGGCAAAATGTCTGCCAGGCACGTCTCCAGCGGCCGACAATCCCTGGCGGCGTCCTAGTCGTTGCTGCTTAAGCCTCGCATCTGTGACACTTGAGCGAATATGGGCTTGTTGGTTAAATGCGCTGAGACGGAGGTGGCCAAGGCACCTGCGGCGTTCGTTTGGAGAAGCGCGCTTGCCTAACGGTTGGCCCGGACATAGAATACCGGCCGGTTCGTGCGCCTGAAGGAGCCTCCCATGCCGCCGAACGCCAGCCAGGGTTCCACCTCCGGCCCCACCATGATCCTCGGAGTGATCGGCGCCGACTGCCACGCGGTCGGCAACCGCATCCTGGAACTGGCCTTCCGCGAGGCCGGCCTCAACGTGGTCAACCTGGGCGTGATGGTCTCGCAGGAGGAGTTCATCGCCGCGGCCATCGAGACCCGCGCCGCGGCCATCGTGGTGTCCTCGCTCTACGGTCACGGCGAGATGGACTGCCGCGGCTTCCGCGAGAAGTGCGTCGAGGCCGGGCTGGGCGGCATCCTCCTCTACGTCGGCGGGAACCTGGTGGTCGGCAAGGCCGACTTCGCCGGCGTGGAGGCCAAGTTCCGGGCCATGGGCTTCGACCGGGTCTTCGGCCCGGGCTCCGGGCCGGAGCATGGCATCGCGGCCCTGAAGGACGATCTCCGCGCGCGGGGCGTGGCCTTTGGCTGAGGGCCGCGTCCACCTCCTGGCCGACGTCGGCAGCACCTTCACCAAACTGTGCCTGGTCGACGCCGCAGTTCCGGCGGTGCTGGGCTGGGCCGCGGCGCCCACCACCGTGGCGACCGACGTGAACGCCGGGTTCGACGCGGCGCTCGCGCAGCTCGGACCGGAGGCCGCCCGGGCCGGCCGGACGCTGGCCTCGAGCAGCGCCGCCGGGGGGCTGCGCATCGCCGCGGTCGGGTTGGTGCCCGAGCTGACCATGAAGGCCGCCAGGCTCGCAGCGCTCGGCGCGGGCGGCAGGGTGGTGGAGGCCTTCGCCTTCCGCCTGACCTCCGCCGACCTGGAGCGGCTCCGCGCGCTGCGGCCGGACATGGTCCTGCTGGCCGGGGGCACCGACGGCGGCGACGCCGAACACATCCTGCACAACGCCAGGGCGTTGGCCTCCGGCCTGCCGGACGTGCCCATCGTCGTCGCCGGCAACCGCGGGGCCCGGGACGAGATCGCCGGGATCCTCGCCGGCCGGCCGGCGGTGCGCTTCGCCGACAACGTGATGCCCGACGTGCGGCGGCTGGACCTTGACCCGGCCCGCGAGTGCATCCGCGAGCTCTTCCTGGAGCGGATCGTCTCCGCCAAGGGCCTGGACCGCCTGCGTTCGCGGGCCGAGGTGGTCATGCCCACGCCCGAGGCAGTGCTGCGCGCCGTGGCGCTGCTCTCCCGCGGGCACGCTTCCAGCCCTGGTCTGGGCGAGCTGATGGCCGTGGACATCGGGGGAGCCACCACCGACGTCTACTCCTGTGCCGAGGGCCGGCCGGCCTCGCCGGCGGTCGTGCTCCGCGGCCTGCCCGAGCCGTTCGAGAAGCGCACCGTCGAGGCCGACATCGGCATGCGCCACACCCTGGCCTCGCTCCTGGAGCAGTGCCAGGCGGCGGATCTGGCCGGCGCGGCCGGCGCCCCGACGGACGCGGTGCGCTCCTGGGCCGAGGCGGCCGGGCGCGACCCCGGGCACTTGCCCGCCTCGGAAGGCGAGCATAGAATCGACCTGGCCCTGGCCGCGGCCGGCATCCGCCTGGCGGCGGAGCGGCACTGCGGCTGGCTGGAGGAGGCCTACACCCCGGAGGGGCGGGTCTGGATCCAGGAAGGCAAGGACCTCGGCCCGGTGCGCTGGGTGGTGGGCAGCGGCGGGCCGCTGGCCGCCGCGGGGAGCCGCGCCGGAGAGCTGCTCGCCGGGATCCGGCGCGCGCCGGGATCGGTCCGGCTGCTACCGGCCGCGCCGCAGTTCCTGGCCGACCGGCGCTACCTGCTCTGGGCCATGGGGCTGCTGGCCGCCGACGAGCCGGCCGCGGCGCTGGAGCTGATGAAGCGGCACCTGGAGCCGTGCTGAAGCGGAGGCTGAACATGGACTTGGCCAGCGGCAGGATTCCCATCGACGCCTTCATGAAGGAGCGCCCGGCGGTGCTCGCCGCCTGGCCCACCGGACGCGAGGTCGAGCGGCTGGAGGACGGCTTCGCCTGCCAGGCGGCCGTGCCCGAGGCCAAGCGCTTCGCCGCGGCGCTGGACCGCGCCGACGCCGCCGGCGAGAGCCTGGTGCAGCCGCGGGCCGGCGTCTGCCTGGTCGACGAGCACATCAAGCTGCTCCGCCAGCTCGAAGCCCAGGGCGGCGCCGACCTGCTGCCCACCACCATCGACAGCTACACCCGCCAGAACCGCTACGCCGAGGCCGCGGCGGGCATCGAGGAGAGCAAGGCGACCGGCCGGTCGCTGCTCAACGGCTTCCCGGCGGTCAACCACGGCGTGGAGGCCTGCCGCCGGGTGACCGCCGCGGTGGGCCGGCCGGTGCAGGTCCGCCATGGCACGCCCGACGCGCGGCTGCTGGCCGAGATCACCCTGGCCGGCGGCTTCACCGCCTACGAGGGCGGGGGCATCTCCTACAACATCCCCTACGCCAAGAACGTCCCGCTGGACCGGAGCATCGCCTGGTGGCAGTACTGCGACCGGCTGGTCGGGCTCTACGCCGAGAACGGCGTCGTCGTCAACCGCGAGCCCTTCGGCCCGCTGACCGGCACGATGGTGCCGCCGTGCATCTCCAACGCGGTGGCCGTCATCGAGGCGCTGCTGGCCGCCGAGCAGGGGGTCAGGAGCATCAGCGTCGGCTACGGCCAGTGCGGCAACCTCTACCAGGACGTGGCCGCGGTGCAGTCGCTGCGCGGGCTCTGCCGCACCTATCTGGAGCGCTTCGGCTGGGGCGACGTGCGCCTGTCCACCGTGTTCCACCAGTGGATGGGCGGGTTCCCGACCGACGAGGCCCAGGCCTTCGCGGTGATCAGCTGGGGCACGGTGGCGGCGGCCTTCTCGCGCGCCACCAAGATCATCAGCAAGACGCCCCACGAGGCCAGCGGCATCCCCACCGCCGAGGCCAACGTGGCCGGACTGAAGACCACCCGCCAGGTGCTGTGCATGTTCCGGGAGCAGCAGGACATCGCCTCCGCCGAGGTCGAGCGCGAGCGCGCCCAGATCGACCGGGAGACCTCCCTGCTGATCGAGACCGCCCTGCGCCTGGGCGAGGGCAGCATCGCCGCCGGGGCGGTCCGCGCCTTCCAGGCCGGGGCGCTGGACGTGCCCTTCGCCCCCAGCCGGGCGGCCCGCGGGGCGGTCATGCCGGTGCGCGACCTCCACGGGGCGGTGCGCTTCTTCGACTTCGGCGGCCTGCCCTTCGACGAGGGGATCAAGGACTTCCACCGCCGGGCGGTGTCCGAGCGGGCCCGGGCCGAGCGGCGCCAGCCGTCGTTCCAGATGGTCACCGACGACATCTACGCGGTCAGCAAGGGCCGCCTGGTCGGGAAGCCGAGGTAGCCGTGGCCCGGATAGCGGACGTGGTCTGCTCGGCCGGAGCCACCGGCTTCTTCTTCGACGACCAGAAGGCCATCAAGTCCGGAGCCGGCGGCGACGGCTTCTTCTACGTCGGCGCTCCAGCCACCCCCGGGTTCCGCTCCATACGGCAGGCCGGCGAGAGCATATCGGTCCTGCTGCTCCTCGACGACGGGCAGGTCGCCTGGGGCGACTGCGCCTCGATCCAGTACTCGGGGGCCGGCGGGCGCGACCCGCTCTTCCTGGCCCGGGATTTCATCCCGGTGATCGAGCGCGTCGTCAAGCCCCGGCTGGTCGGGCGGGAGCCGGGCGCCTTCCGGGGGCTGGCCGCCGAGGTCGAGGAGCTTCGCGACGACGGCCGCCGGCTGCACTCGGCCATCCGCTACGGTGTGAGCCAGGCGCTGCTGGACGCCGCGGCCCGCTCGACCCGGCGGCTGCCCTGCGAGGTGCTGGCCGCCGAGTACGGCCTGCGGATCGAGCCCCGGCCGGTGCGGATCTTCGCCCAGTCCGGCGACGACCGCTACGCCAACGCCGACAAGATGATCCTCAAGGGCGTGGATGTCCTGCCGCACGGGCTGATCAACAACGTCCCGGACAAGCTCGGCGCCGACGGCGGCAGGCTGCTGGAGTACGTGCGCTGGCTGCGGGAGCGCATCCTGCGCTGGCGCGCCTCGGAGGACTACGCCCCCGAGCTGCACATCGACGTCTACGGCACGACCGGCATGATCTTCGGGGACGACGCCGCCCGGATCGGCGAGTACCTCGCGAAGCTCGGCGAGGCCGCCCGGCCCTTCGCGCTGCGCATCGAGGGCCCGGTGGACATGGGCGGGCGCGAGGCCCAGTACGCCAGGCTCCTCGACATCCGCTCGTTCCTGCGCGTGCGCGGCATCCCGGTGGGCATCGTGGCCGACGAGTGGTGCAACAGCCTGGAGGACATCCGGGCCATCGCCGACCTGGGCGCGGTGGACATGGTCCAGATCAAGACCCCGGTGCTCGGCGGCATCCAGAACAGCCTGGAGTCGGTGCTGTACTGCGCCTCGCGCGGGGTGCTGGCCTACCTGGGCGGCACCTGCAACGAGACCGAGCGCAGCGCGCAGCTGTGCGTCCACGTGGCCCTGGCCTCCCGGCCGCACCAGATGCTGGCCAAGCCGGGCATGGGCACCGACGAGGGCATCATGGTGGTCCGCAACGAGATGGGCCGGGCGCTGGCGCTGCTGGCGGCCCGGAACGGAGGCCGGCCGTGAAGAAGGAAATGCGCATACTCTCGCCCACCGCCATCCTGGGCTACGGGTTCCCGCCGGCCTCCTTCGAGCGGGGCATGGCCCGGCGACCGGACGCCATCGGCCTGGACGGCGGCAGCTCTGACCCCGGCCCCTACTACCTCGGCGCCGGCAAGCCCTTCGTCGACCGCGAGGCGGTCAAGCGCGACCTGGCCATCGCCATCCCGGCGGCGAAGCGGGCGGGCATTCCGGTGGTCATCGGCACGGCCGGCGGCTCCGGCGCGCGGGTCCACGTGGACTGGTGCCTGCGGATCATCCGCGAGATCGCCCGGGAAAAGCGCCTGAAGCTGCGGGCCGCGGTGATCTACGCCGACGTCCCCCGGCCGCTGGTCGCCCGGGCGCTGGCCGCCGGGAAGGTCAAGCCGCTCTCCTTCGTGCCCGAGCTAACTCCGGAGACGCTGCGGCGCACCGGCCGGATCGTCGCCCAGATCGGCATGGAGCCCCTGATGGCCGCGCTCCGCAAGGGCGTCGACCTGGTGGTGGCCGGGCGCTGCTACGATCCGGCGGTCTTCGCCGCCCCGGCGGTGCTGGCCGGGTTCGACCCGGGGCTGGCCGTGCACCTCGGGAAGATCGTGGAGTGCGCGGCCATCGCCGCCACTCCGGGCAGCGGCCGGGACTGCGTTCTGGGCACGCTCCGGAAGGACTGCTTCACGCTCGAGACCCTGAGCGACGCGCGGCGCTTCACGACGGCCTCGGTCGCCGCCCACACCATGTACGAGAAGTCCCACCCCTTCCTGCTGCCCGGCCCGGGCGGAGTGCTGGACCTGTCGAAGGTCGGATTCCGGCAGGCCGGCGCCAACTCGGTGGAGGTGCGCGGCAGCCGCTTCGTGCCGGGCCCGGCCACCGTGAAGCTGGAGGGCGCGGTGCTGACCGGCTACCGGACCTTCTCGATCTGCGGGATCCGCGACCGGGTGATGCTCGGCCAGCTCGACCCCATCTTCGCGGCGGTGCGCGCCGCGGTCGAGGAGAACTTCGGCCGCGGGGACTACCGGCTGGCCTTCCGGGTCTACGGGCGCGACGCGGTCATGGGCGCCCTCGAGCCCGAGCGCGACCGGGTGGGCCACGAGGTCGGGGTGGTCATCGACGCGGTGGCCCCCACCCAGGCCCAGGCCGGGACCATCTGCGGGTTCGCGCGCAGCACCCTGCTGCACTACGGCTACCCCGGCCGGGTGGCCACCGCCGGGAACCTGGCCTTCCCGTTCAGCCCCTCGGACTTCGCGGCCGGGGCGGTCTACGAGTTCGGGATCTATCACGTGATGGAGGTCGACGATCCGGCGGAGCTCTTCCCGGCGAAGCACCTGACGATCGGAGGCGGGCGATGAGCGGTAGCGGGGCCGGACGCCGCGTGCGCCTGAGCGAGCTGGCCGGGGTGATCCGCAGCAAGAACTCCGGGCCGTTCGAGCTCACCCTGGACGTCTTCTTCCGGACGCCGGAGATCTTCCGCCGGGCCCGCGCGCTCGGCCTGGTCGACCGCGAGTTGATCCGGCGGCTCTACCGGGTGCGCGACGACCAGGTGCTGGAGATCATCTGGTTCGAGCCGGCCGCGGCGGTCAAGGCCACCATCGCCCGGGAGGTCTCCTCCGGCTCGGCCGGGGACACCGACGTGTACGGCGCCCAGCAGCACATGCCGCTGGTCGACGCCGAGGTGCAGTGGGACGGGCCCGCGCCCGGAGGGGGCTGAAATGGCCAAGGTCGGCGGCGGCGGCTTCTGGCGCGAGTGCCTGTCCTGCGCGTTCTACTACGCCCCGCGGGGCCGGCCGCGGCTGCTGATGCTCGGCCACAACATCGCCCAGCGCTACCTGGACCCCGGCGACCAGCTCATCGGAGTGATGGGCGAGGCCGGCACCGGCAAGTCCTCGCTGATGCGCGGGATGTTCCCGGGGCTGGAGCTGACCAACGACGACCGGGGCGTTAACGTCCGGCCGCTGCCGCTGCTCCAGATGCACCGCGACGGGCGCTTCCAGGCCCAGACCTTCCACGTGGACGTGCGCTTCGAGATGGCCTTCGCCCAGCTCGGCGAGATCGCCGAGGCGGTGCGCGCGGCCGTCAAGGACGGCCGCCGCGTGGTGGTCGAGCACTTCGAGCTGCTCCACCCGGTGCTGGGCCTCAACGCCCAGTTCCTGCTGGGCGTGGGCGAGGAGGTCATAGTGGCCCGGCCGGACCTCTTCGGGCCCTTCCCGCAGGACATCTGGCGGGAGATCGAGGGCACGGCCGTCTACCGCCGGATGGCCCACACCGCCGAGGACCTCACCTCGCTGGTCCTGGAGCGGGACTTCGGCCACCGCGCGCCCCAGTACCACAGCGACGTGCCCCGCGGCTTCGTCATCGAGTTCGAGGCCAGGCCCGAGGGCCTGGACCTGGACGCGCTGGAGGACAAGGTCCGGGAGCTCATCGCCCGCGGCGTGGACATCAGCTTCGCCGACGACGACCACATCATGATCGGCGACGTGCGCTACCCCTGCACCGGCCCGCGCATCCACCTGGCCAACGCCTCGGAGCTGCGCAACTTCCGGCTGGTCAAGGACCTGATCCGGGACGAGTTCACGGGGCTGTACTGCCTGGTCGGACTGGTCGGCGAGCCCAAGGCCCGGCGCTTCGTCGAACGCCACGCGCCGGAGGAGCCGGCGGGGCGGGAGTAGGGGCCCCGAATCAGCAACCGCGTCTGGCTTGGGGCCGGTCGCTCCCGGGGGGGCGGTCCGGAGCCGCCCGGCGCGATCCCCGAGTCCGGACCGCAGCTCACGCCGCCTCCGGATCCTCGCGCTCCAGGACGAGCCGGTCGAAGCCCCGCGCGGCGGCGCGCAGGAAGAGCCCCCCGGCCGCCAGGCTGAGCAGCGGCAGCCCCAGCGATACCGGCCACAGCACCGCGGAGAGGAACAGGTAGGCCCCCTCGGTCAGCGCCAGCAGCCCGAAGGTCAGGAGAAGTGCCCGGCCGGCGGTCCGCGCCAGGAGCGCGGCCCACAGGCCGAGCGCGAAGGCCAGGAGCGCCGCCGAGGCGGTGGTGGTCGAGGAGAAGAGCGCGAAGAGCAGCATGAACCACAGCGCGGAGTCGTCCCCGCTGTGGTCCAGCCGGGAGCCGGCCCACGGGATGAGGACGAATTCCAGGGCCACGGACAGCAGCACGGCCGGGAAGAGCGGCTCGGCGGCGGCCAGCGCCCGGGAGAGCGCGACCTCCGCCCCGCTCTGCGGCAGAAGGGCCAGCTGGTCCATGGTCCGGCCGCGGCGCTCGGGGCTGAAGGCCAGCGCCCCGCAGACGGCGGCGGCGATCCAGAAGAGGTGGCAGCCCGCCAGCCGGCCGCCCATCATGAGCAGGATCTCGCCGAAGCCGGCCCACTCCCCGGCCATGGAGCAGGTCAGCGCCGGGATGGTGCTGCCGCCCCAGAGGAGCGCGGCGACCGCCAGCCAGATCGCCGTGGCCGCCGTCCGCCGGCCCCGGCGGAGCGTGCCCAGCCGGTAGGCGGGCATCCGGCGCAGGTGCCGCAGCGTCCCCAGCGGGCGGCGCCAGCTCAGGGCGGCGGTCGGTGGCGAGGCGGGCTCCGGCAAGGGGGCGGTTCCTCCGGGGCGGATTGTAGGCGCCGGCGCGGGGAGGTCAACGAGGGCGGTGGAAGGTGGAGGGCAGATGACGCGGCGACGCACGCTGACGGGGGGCAGCAGCGTGCTGCGCCCTTGACGCGAAGCCTATGATTCTCGGCGGCCTGCCGTTTCCCGCCCTCCACCTTCCACCCTCCACCCTTTTCCCGTTGAACCCGTCCCGGCCGACGGCTAACATAGCCCGGAGTTCAAGGAGGCCTTGCATGTTCCACCGCATCGAAGTCGCGCTCAAGCCCGGGCGCCCCGACGGCGCCGGCGACGCGGTCGTCGCCGACGCGCGGCACCTGGGCGTCTCGGGCATCGAGAGCTGCCGGACGGTCCGGGTCTTCATCCTGGAGGCCGACTGGGGCGCCTCCGAAGCCCGGCGCGCCGCGTCCGAGCTCCTGGCCGACCCGGTGGTCGACGCCTTCACGGTGGACGCCCCGGTGCTCGACGAGAGCGGCGCGCGGGTCGTCGAGGTCCAGCGCCGTCCCGGGGTGATGGACCCGGCCGCCGCGTCCATCGCCAAGGGCCTGGGGCTCCTGAAGCTCCCGGCGAAGTCGGTGCGCACCGCCCGCAAGTTCGTCTTCCGCGGCGCGGCCGGCGAGAAGGAGCTCAGGCAGCTCGCCGAGAAGCTGCTGGCCAACACGGTCATCGAGGAGACCGTCTTCGGCACGCCGCCCTCGGCCGCACCCGCCCAGGTGGGCTACGTGTTCAAGGAGACCTTCATCCCCATCCGCGAGCTCGGCGACGAACAGCTCGCCGCGCTATCCAAGAAGATGCAGCTCTTCCTCAACCTCGACGAGATGCGCGCCATCCGCGACGAGTTCCGCCGCCTGGGCCGCGAGCCGCGCGACGTGGAGCTCGAGACCCTGGCCCAGACCTGGTCGGAGCACTGCCAGCACAAGACCTTCCGCGGGCTGATCGACTTCGACGGCAAGCGCATCGAGAACCTGCTCAAGAGCACCATCGCCGCCTCGACCTACGCGCTCAACAAGCCCTGGTGCTGGTCGGTCTTCAAGGACAACGCCGGGGTCATCGAGTTCGACGGCGACTGGGGCCTGGCCTTCAAGGTCGAGACCCACAACCACCCCTCGGCCATCGAGCCCTACGGCGGTGCCGGCACGGGGATCGGCGGCGTGATCCGCGACATCATGGGCACGGGCCTCGGCGCCAAGCCCATCGCCAACACCGACGTCTTCTGCTTCGGCCTGCCCGAAGCCAAGCCGGAAGACGTCCCGCCCGGTGCGCTGCACCCGGCGCGGATCATGCGCGGCGTCGTGTCGGGAGTCAGGGACTACGGCAACCGCATGGGCATCCCCACGGTCAACGGCGCGGTCTACTTCGACGAGCGCTACACCGGGAACCCCCTGGTCTACTGCGGCACGGTGGGCCTGATCCAGAAGAAGCACGTCGAGAAGGCCGCCAAGAAGGGCGACCTGGTCGTGGTGGCCGGCGGCCGCACCGGGCGCGACGGCATCCACGGCGCGACCTTCTCCTCGGGCGAGCTCGACGAGAAGTCCGAGATGGTCAGCTCCGGCGCGGTGCAGATCGGCAACGCCATCGAGGAGAAGCGCCTGCTCGACGTGCAGCTGGCCGCCCGCGACCGCGGGCTCTACAACGCGGTGACCGACTGCGGCGCCGGCGGCCTTTCCTCGGCGGTCGGCGAGATGGGCGAGACCCTCGGCGCCGAGATCGAGCTCGACAAGGTCCCGCTCAAGTACCAGGGGCTGTCCTACACCGAGATCTGGATCAGCGAGGCCCAGGAGCGCATGGTCTTCGCGGTCTCGCCGGAGAAGATCAAGGACTTCCTGGCGGTCTTCGCCGCCGAGGACGTCGAAGCCACGGTCATCGGCCGTTTCACCGGCACCGGGCGGCTCGCGCTGCTCTACGGCGGTCGGCAGGTGGCCGACCTGGACATGAAGTTCCTGCACGGCGGCATGCCCAGGGTGGTCCGCCAGGCCAAGCTGGACCGGCCGGTCTTCAGGGACTTCACCGTGCCGGCGAAGGACACCTACACGGCGGACCTGCTCAGGGTCCTGGCCATGCCCAACGTGGCCAGCAAGGAGTGGATCGTCCGCCAGTACGACCACGAGGTCCAGGGCGGGACCATCCTCAAGCCGCTGGTCGGCCCGGGCCGCGCCGGGCCGGGCGACGCGGCGGTGCTCGCCCCGCTGCCGGCCTCGCGCCGCGGCGTGGCGGTCGGCTGCGGCTGCGCGCCGAAGTTCGGCGACCTCGACCCCTACTGGATGGCCGCCTCGGCCATCGACGAGGCCCTGCGCAACGTGGTGGCGGTCGGCGCCGACCCGGAGCGCACCGCGCTCCTGGACAACTTCTCCTGGGGCAACACCGACAAGCCCGACCGGCTCGGCGCCCTGGTCCGGGCCGCCGAGGCCTGCCGCGACTTCGCCCTGGCCTTCGGGGCGCCCTTCATCAGCGGCAAGGACAGCCTCAACAACGAGTACACGGCCGGCGGGAAGAACATCTGCATCCCGCACACCCTGCTCATCTCGGCCATGGGCATCGTCCCGGAGCTGATCCGGGCGACCACCTCGGACGCGAAGAGCCCCGGCGACGCGGTCTTCATCGTGGGCGTGACCGCCGACGAACTCGGCGGCAGCCACTACGCCGAGCTTCTGGACGCCAGGGGCGGCACGGTCCCGCGGGTCGACAAGAAGCTCGCCCCGCAGATCTTCAAGAAGCTCCACGGGGCGATCCTGGCCGGGCTGACCAGGGCCTGCCACGACCTCTGCGAGGGCGGCCTGGCCACTGCCGCCGCCGAGATGTGCATCGGCGGCGAGCTGGGCATGGAGCTCGACGCGGCCAAGGCGCCGCTCCTGGCCCGTTCCTCGATGGAGGACGCCCGCGTGCTCTTCTCCGAGAGCAACACGCGCTTCCTGGTCGAGGTCGCGCCCGACAAGATCGCCCGCTTCGAGAAGTGGATGGCCGGGATGCCCTTCGCCCGGCTGGGCACGGTCACCGGCGGGCCGGACCTGGTCATCAGAGGCAACGGCGGCAAGGAGATCGTCCGCGCCCCGTGGCAGGACCTCAAGAAGGCCTGGCAGGGGACGTTCAAGGGGTGGTGAGTGCCTGATCACCGACCGGCCGGCCTTCGTTCCGGCTGGGTTGCAGCCATCATTGTCGCCGGGTTGCTTGCCGGCCTCTGCTTGATGGCGGGCTTGGCGTACTTCGGCTATCGGAATTGGCAAGAGCGGGCCCGGGCGCACCCGCCGCCCGTCTGGCGCGAGCTGATCATCATGCGCTACGAGGCTGGCAAGGTCAGCTACGAGGTCAACAACAGCACGGTGGGCTCCGAGGCGGACTTGACCAACGAACTCCGGAAGGTCCGGGCCAAGTACGAACTCCGCCGGGGCGACGGCATCGTGGCGGAGTTCATGGTCATCACGGAGATCCGGAGGGACGGCGAGGAGGGACTGACCCGCGAGCACTACGAGCGCGCCAAGGCCGCCTGCGTGGCGGCTGGAGCCAAGCCCGAGGGGCTGGACAACCCACCTATCCCGCACCTGACGGTGGACGTCTCCCTGGACGAGAGCGGTTTGGCTCGCTATCGCTGCGGCAAGGCTATCGACGCCCTGGGCGAGCGCGAGCTGGGCCGGCAGGTCGCGGAGCTTGTTAAGGAGCGCGGCGGGGTTGTGATAGACCTGAGCTGGTGTTTCGGGTCTTTGGGCGCGATCACCCAGAAGCACTTGGACGCGGCCAAGGCAGTCTGTGTGTCCGCAGGGGCGGAAGTAAAGCTCCCGCCTCCTGGCGCGTGTCAGCCCCTGAATGAACTGGCTGAGATGGGCATCAAGCTGCCGGAAGGCTGCCGCATTGTTGTGCGCGCGGTGGGGGTTCGCAACGGAATGCTTCTCTTCCGCGTGGGAGGGAGTGAACAACTGGCAGAGGGCAATGATGCCCTAACGCAGGTCCTCCGCAGAGCGGTTGAGGGGGAAGAGGCGAAAGCAGGCGGGGTGTTGCCCGTAGTCATCACCTACAATGTCGCCGACGAACTGATCCAGTCCGACGACCAGGATCGTGCTTCCCGGGCCGCCATAATCGCGGCAGGCCCAGAGGTTCATTTCCCGGTCTGGGGTGTGTTTGGGTATCGCGATGGAGGTGGGCGTCGCATAAGGATGATGCGCCTGGAAATTGTGGGCGCCTGCCTGGGCGGAAGCCGGTACCTGCTCGAGGGTAAACCCGTGAAAGGCGACGATGCGTTGGAGGTGGCGTTGGCGCAACTCACCGCTCAGACGGTGGCGGAGCGGAGTGACCGGACAAGCCTTGCGTTGCGGGTCGTGTTGAGCGACAACGCCAACGCAGGCTACCAAC
>JAKLDR010000076.1 GCA_022703445.1 Planctomycetota bacterium
CCGGTGTCGACCCGAAACTGCCGCGGTTCCTTTTCCACCCTGAAATCGCCGCGGCCTCTGGCAAGTTCCACGACCTGGCGCACTTCACCGACCGGCCCGTGGAGCACGGCCTGACTTCCTGCGGCAAGCACCGCCATGGAGCCGTCGGCCAACCTGATCTGGGCGGGCGTGGTCCCGAGCACCTGAAGCCGAGCGCCGTTTCCGATCCCGCGCCCCTCGATCTCGACGCCTTCGACCAGCACCCTGCCGGCGAGCAGCTGGTTGGGCGCGGAAGGCACCGGCTCGACCAGGGCCGATTTGGAGCCGAAGAGCCCCATCGCCGCCCAGATGCCGGCGGCGATCAGGATTGCGGCGGCGGCAGCCGCGGCGACGCGGGTCCTCCAATAGCTGGACCTCGGGACCGGGGCATCCCCGACCCTCCGCCCGATGCGCCCGACAAGCTCCGCATTGGCCTGCGGCTCGGTGTGCGCCGCCACCAGCAGAGCCTCGAACCCCAGGGCTTCTTCGAAGGCGCGGGCCGCGGCCGGGTCGCGCTCCACCGTGTTGGCCAGTTCCTCGCGCCCGGCGGCGTCGATGGTGCCGTCCAGGTAGTCGGCCAGCAGCGACTCGAATCTTTCGTCAGGCACGGGCCACCCCGTCTCCTGCCGCGGC
Source organism: Planctomycetota bacterium (assembly GCA_022703445.1). Taxonomy (GTDB): domain Bacteria; phylum Planctomycetota; class SZUA-567; order JAKLDR01; family JAKLDR01; genus JAKLDR01. Next base: position 652 of record JAKLDR010000076.1, read on the forward strand.
GCCCAGCCGGCGCCCGACGCACTCGGCCAGACGCCTGCGCAGCCTGAAGAGGCGTTGCTTGAGGTAGCCGATGCTTTGGGAGAAATCGGCTGCCGCAACCTCCAGTGGTTCCTGCCGCTCGTAGCGGCTGGCCAGCAGCCTGCGGTCCGGCTCGCCGAGTTCCGCCAGGCAATGGCGGAGGGCGGCGAGTTCCTCCTCGAAGGAGGCGCGCGGCCCGGCCTCGGCGGCGGCCCCGGCCGGCTCGGCCGCCGAAATGTCGAGAGGTTCCGGACGCTTGCGCCGCAGCTCGTTCAGGGCCAGCTTCCTGGCCACGTCCCGCAGCCAATGGCGCACGCCCGGGCCGGGGCGCATCTCCTTGCGGAGCGCGACCAGGAAGACCTCCTGGGTCAACTCCTCGGCGATCGCCTGGTTCCGGGTGATGGCCATGAGCAGCCCCTGGACCTCCCGACTATGGGCGCTGATCAGCGCCTCCAGATCGGACGAAGCGTAGGTCATCCATCGGTCTCCGTAGCTACATGTCCCGGCATCGGGGGGTGGTTATCCACGAAAATGACGGCAAGCGCAAGGAAGAGCCGGAGGCCGCCGCGGCGACGTGGGCCCGGCTCCGCGTTTGGACATGTCTGCCCAGGCGCGGCGGTGTATCATTGGGCGGGGACCGGCGCGCCCCGCAGGAGAGGTTGCCATGACACGGAGCAGGCTATTAAGAACCATTGTCTTGATGTCGGCCGTTCTCTTAGCAGTTGCGGCGGGGTGTCTTCGTCGGCCGGAGGGCTCCGCGGCCAGCGGACGCTTCCCGCCGACCCGCCTGGAGACCTGCCGCCCGCGGCTCTTCTTCCGTCCCGACACCTGGAGCGGCGGAGTCTCGCTCGCGGAGCTCCGCGGGCGCGCCGCGGCCGACCCCTTCAAGGACCGGGTGCGCTCGCTGCGCACCACCCGCGCTAACCTCGCGCTCAAGTGGCTCGTGGCCGGCGACGAGGACGCCGCCGCCGAGGCCCGGAAGGCGCTCCTGGCCTTCGATCCCAAACTCGCCACCAGCGACGAGGGCACCGAACTCCTCGACGTGGCCCTGGCCTACGACTGGCTTCACGAGTGGAAGGGCTTCGCGCCCGAGGACCGCAAGCTGGTCGGGGACCGGATGCTGGCGCTCGCCGAAACCATGAAGGCCGAGCTGCTTGGCCCCGGCGCGCACATCTTCCACACCCGGATGTATGCCTGGGCCTCCGGCGTGGGCGTCGCGGGGCTGGCCCTCCACGGCGACCGGCCGGAGGGCGCGGGGCTGTTCGAGTTCGCCCGGCGCTACTACCAGGAGCGGCTGCTCCCGGCGCGCCGCATCCAGGGCGGGGCCATGCACAACGGCCTGAGCTACGGGCCGAACTACATGATGTTCCCGCTCCTCCAGTTCCTGGAGGCGGCCAAGAGCGCGGCCAACGTCGACTATTTCCACACCGCCGCCGCTGAGGACAGCGCCTGGCTGCAGGAGGTGGCGCCCTTCCTGATCCACTGCATCCGGCCCGACGGCCGGCACGTGCAGTATGCCGACGTGGCCACCGAGGACCCGGCCAAGCACTTCCGGTTCATGCTCGACATCCTCGCCCGCGAGTACCGCGACGGTTACGCCGCCGAGGCCGCCCGGCGGATCAGCGAGCGCTTCAAGACCAGCGGCTACCACGCCGAGTGGCTTCACCTCTTCTTCGCCTTCCACGACCCGACCGTCCAGCCCCGGCCGCTCGACGAGCTGCCGCTCTGCCGGGCCTTCTCGCCCAAGGGCGTCGGCCACGTCTTCATGCGCAGCGACTGGTCGGAGTCGGGCACCATGGTCCACTTCCGCTGCGGCGACTACTTCGAGAACCACGGCCACTTCGACCAGGGCGGCTTCACCCTCTTCCGGAAGGGCGCGCTGGCCCTGAAGACCTCCGGCTACTGGGGCTTCGACACGCCCTACCGCCACCACTACTACAAGCAGGCCATCTCCACCAACACGCTGATCTTCAGCGACCCGGCGGATGCCAAGGACGAAGGTCGGCAGCGGAACATGCACTACCAGAGCGCCGGAACGGTCGAGGCCTATCTCGCCCACAAGGCCCCCGGCGCCGAGCCCCGCGTCGAGACCGGTGACATCATCCACGCCGGGGCATCCCTCCCCTCCAGCAGCGCCAAGCTCTGCACCGCTGCCGCCGACGTGACGGCAGCGTGGGACCCGGCCAAGGTCAAGTGTCACGTCCGGCAGCTGGCGCTGGTCGGCGACAAGCATCTCGTGGTGGTCGACGAGACCGAGACCGCTCGACCGGAAACCCGCGCTAGGTGGTTGCTCCATGCCCAGGTCGAGCCGATGGCGCTGGCCGGCGCCGACGCTGGCGTCTGGAAGGTGGCGCTCAAGGACTCGGTCCTCTTCATCCGGCCGCTCGAGCCGGCCAAGCCCAAGGTTACGCTGATCGGCGGTGAGGGCCACGAGTGTGAGGTGAACGGCGTCAACTACCCGTACACGGGCACCGACAAGTACGTGAAGGCTCACAAGGGCCAGCAGGATCTCAAGCCCCAGCCGGCCTATGGCCTCTGGCGGATGGAAATTGAGCACCCCGAGCCGGCTGCCAGGAGGGTCTTCGTGACCGTCCTTACGGCCGATGACCCTGGCGCGAGGCCACCGGCGGCGAGCGTCGAGGTCTCCGACAAAGAGCTGACGGTCATCGTGGGCGGTAGAGTGCTGGGCTTCAAGAGGTTGGCCGGCATTCAGTAGCGCCGGCAACGCTGGCGCTTTTTCCCATGCCCGCTAAACTCTCCGCCTGTGGGCCGCGCCGCGGCCCGCCGCTTTCTCCGAGGAGTTGCCGCCATGAACCTGAAGCGTGACCCCCGCACCGAACGACAGATCGACGCCCTGCTCGCCAAGCTCGGCCCGCGCGAGAAGGTCGCGCTGCTCTCCGGCCGCGACTCCTGGCACACCGTGGCGGTGGAGCGCCTCGGGATCCGCTCGCTGGTCATGACCGACGGGCCGCACGGCGTGCGCGCCTGCTCGCCGGAGACCGGCCGCAAGCAGGGCCCGGCCACGGTCTTCCCCAACGGCGTATCATTCGCGGCCAGCTGGAACCCGGAGCTGGTCGGCAAGGTCGGCCGGGCACTGGCCGAGGAGGCCCGGGCGTTGGGCTGCGACATTCTGTTGGGCCCGTGCATCAATATAGCCCGGACGCCGCTGGCCGGCCGGAACTTCGAGACCTACGCAGAGGACCCTTTCCTGGCCGGGCGCCTCGCCGTCAGCTACGTCCGCGGCGTGCAGAGCCGCGGCGTGGGCACCTCGCTCAAGCACTTCGCCTGCAACAACCAGGAGAACCAGCGCTGGCGCGGCAGCTCGGTGGTCGACGAGCGGACGCTCCGCGAGATCTACCTGCCGGCCTTCGAGGCCACCGTCAAGGAGGCCCAGCCCTGGACGGTGATGTGCGCCTACAACCGGGTCAACGGCGTCTACGCCAGCCAGAACCGCAAGCTCCTCACCGAGATCCTGCGCGACGAGTGGGGCTTCCAGGGCGCGGTGGTCTCCGACTGGGGCGCCAACCACACCAGCATCGAGTCGGTCCAGGCCGGGCTGGACATCGAGATGCCCGGGCCGGCGCTGTACTTCGGGCGGCTCTTGGCCGAGGGCGTGGAGACCTGGCAGATCGAGGAGCCGGTTCTCGACGCCGCCGTCCGGCGCATCCTGCGCCTGGTCCTGCGCTGCGAGCGGAAGGCATCCTTCAAAGGCTCGGCCAACACCCCGGCGCACGCGCGGCTAGCTCGCGAGCTCGCCGAGGAGTCGATCACGCTCCTCAAGAACGACGGCGGGGTCCTGCCGCTTGTCCGCGGGAAGGTCGGGAGCGTGGCGGTGATCGGCCGCAACGCCCGCGAGATTTCCATCCAGGGCGGCGGCAGCGCCCATGGCGAGCCGCCGCGGGTGGCCCAGCCGCTGGCTGCGCTCCGCGAGCGCCTCAAGGGCCGCGCCCGGGTCGGCTTCGCCCCGGGCTACGACGTCGGGACCCGGATCTTCTCGACCGATGAGTTCGGAACAGTAAAGGGCCGGCGCGCGGGGCTGCGCACCGAGGTCTTCACCAACACGAAGTTCTCCGGCCGTCCGGCGGTCGTGCGCACCGACTCGAGCATCGACTTCTGGATCTCCGGCAACCGCACCTTCCTGCCCGGGGTCACCGGGGCTGACTACAGCATCCGCTGGACCGGCCGGATCGGCGCGGAGCACTCCGGCGTCTACCGCTTCACCATGACCCACGTCGGCGCGGTCCGCTGGTTCCTGGACGGCCGGGCGCTCGCCCTCAAGCGCTGGACCAGCGCCGGCGCGGGCTCCGACGAGAAGTCCCGCGCCATGGTCGAGGTCCGCCTCGAGGCCGGCCGGAGCCGCGACCTGCGGGTCGAATACGTCAAGACCGGCGCCGAGGACATCTCCCACCTGCGGGTCTTCGTCGAGCGCCTGCCCTCGGAGCGCGACGAGGCGCTGCTCCGGCAAGCCGCCGAGCTCGCGCGGCGCTCGGACGTCGCCGTGGTCTTCGCGGGCCTGTCGGCGCTCGACGAGACCGAGGGCCGGGACCGCCCGCACATGGACCTGCCCGCGCACCAGAACGCGCTCATCCGCGCCGTGGCCGCCGCCAATCCGCGGACCGTGGTGGTGCTCGGCGTCGGCGCGCCGGTGACCATGCCCTGGCTCGACGAGGTGGCCGGGCTGGTGCTCGCCTACTACCCGGGGCAGGAGGGCGGCGAAGCGCTGGCGCGCGTCCTCGTCGGAGAGGTCAATCCCTCCGGCCGGCTGCCGGTGACCTTCCCGAAGCGATACGAGGACAACCCGACCTTCCTGCACTACCCCGGCACGCGCGAGGCCTTCTACGGCGAGGGCGTCTTCGTCGGCTACCGCTACTATGACCGGAAGGGCGTCGAGCCACTCTTCCCGTTCGGCTTCGGCCTATCCTACACCGAGTTCGAGTACCGCGGGCTGAAGATTCCGCGGGCGGTCCGCATCGGCGCGACGGTGCCGGTCGAGGTGACGGTGACCAACGTCGGGCGGGTTGCCGGGAAGGAGACCGTACAGCTCTACGTCTCCGACCCCGAAGCGACGCTGCCCCGGCCGGTCAAGGAGCTCAAGGCCTTCCGGAAGGTCGCGCTGCGGCCGGGCCAGTCACGCCGCGTCCGCTTCGAGCTCGACTCGCGGGCCTTCGCGTTCTACGACCCCTACGCCAAGCGCTGGACCGTGGAACCGGGCCGGTTCGAGATCCTGGTGGGCAGTTCGTCTTGCGACATCCGCCTACGTCGGGGATTGGAGATGCGCACCGGCGCCGGCGTCTGAAGTTGCGGGGCGCTACTTGGACTGGCCGGCCTCTCCACCCTCCCGGGAGGCACTCACCACGTAGACGCGCACGGTCTTGCCGTCGCCCTGGACGAACGGCTGGACCTGGCCGGGCTTGCTGAACCGCACAGTGGTGGGGTCGGAGTACTTCCTGGCGGTCTTCTTGCCCTCCTTGACATCGCTGAAGAGCACGATGCTCAGAGCGACTCCGTCGGCGTCGACGGCCTTGCAGGTCGCCTCGAGTCCGGAGCCGCCTTGGGAGGCGGCAGCCGTGTCTCCGGGGCCCACCTGGGTGGTGCGTGGCTTGGCCATGCTGGTGATGTCCGGCTTGCGCATGCCCATCTGCTCAAGGCTCACCCGGAGCTTGGCAGCCAGGCGGGGGTCGACGCCATCGCCGGTCGAGCCGTCCCCGGGCTGGGCGGATAGCACCTGGATGGTGACCGCCGCCTTGCCGGTTGCGGGGGCGGGTGCCCCGGCGCCTGGTTCCCCGGCGGCGCCGGTCGCGGCGGCCAGAGCCAGGACGAGAATCGTCGACGCGAACCGCATGGTCAGCCTCCCGTCCCCGCCCCGGAACTCTCGTTGCCGGGCGCGGTGGACACGATAACCAGGCTCAGGCCACCCTCCGGTGCGGCCAGCACCAGGATCTGGCCGTCCCCGTCGGATGGTGCCACGGCCACGACCTGGGCCGAGGAGTACTCCGCTGCCCTTGGGCCATTGCCGCCTCGATGCAGGGCGAGCGAAACGACCAATGCCAGAACGGCGGCGGCTGCAGCCGTCCAAACCGCCGCGCGCAGCAATCTGCCGGGCGCCGGCCTGAGTACCGCCGTTTGCCTGGCCCGGCCGGCGCGGGTGACGTCGGCGAGCATCCGGGTCCAGCGCTCGGCCGGCACCGGCGGGGGCGTGAGTCCCCCGGCCACGACCGCGTCCAGCCGGCGGAAGCGCTCGAGGAGGCGGCGGCACTCCGGACACCCGTCGGCGTGCGCCTGGACGCGTGCCCTCTCCGCCTCGGGGAGCTCGCCGTCGGCCAGCGCCGAGAGCAGCTCGTGGAAGTCGGCGCAGTTCGTGCTCATGGCTCCAGGTACCTCCTAAGCTTGGCGGCCAGGGTCTGCCGGGCGTAGAAGAGCCTGCTCATCACCGTGCCGATCGGGCAACCCATGGTCTCGGCGATCTCCCGGTAGCTGAGACCCTCGTTGGCGTGGAGGACCAGGGTCTGGCGGTGCTCGGCGCTGAGTCCGTTCATTGCCGCCTCCAGAGCCCCGGCGAGTTCGCGTCCGGCGGCCTGTCCGACGGGGTCTTCCTCGGACAGGCGGGCGGCGTCCGGGGCGAGAGCCTGCTCGGCAAGGGTTTCCTCCTCGAGGAGGGCTGAGCCGGTGTCGCGCCTTGCCCGGTGACGGTCGATGGCCACATTGGTTGCGATCCGCCGGACCCACGAGTAGAAGCCGCTCTCGGCCCGGAACTCCCCGGCATGCCGGAAGGCGCGGACGAAGGCTTCCTGGGTGATGTCCAGGGCCTCCTCGCCGTTTCCGCAGAATCGCCAAGCAACCGCATGGATGGCCTCCCGATGGCGGGCGAAGAGCTCCTCAAAGGCGGCCTCGTCTCCCCGCCGGAAGCGCTCGATCAGTCCGGCCTCGTCGGCGGCTGGCCGGGTTGCCGCGGGGGCTTCTGCCGTCATTTGTGCCTTCGCGCTCACCTCATCCACCTGGATCGACGCTGTCTCGGGAGGAGCTATTCAGAGGTAATCGAGAATAGCCATGGTTATTGGGACGCGAAGAGGGGCCGCCCATGGCTGCGGCCCGGTCTGCCGGCGGGATCAGCGCTTGGCCAGCCGGCGGTCGATCTCATCCATGATCAGCTGGGAATCGGCCTTCTTCATGAGGCCGGTCCGCACCGCGACCTCTGTGAGCTTGTCGCCCTTCAGCTTGGCCCGGATCTGGACCGTCTCGCCGTCGGCGCGCTTGGCCTTGATCTCCCCGACCATGTTGTCGTGCTGGTCGGACTCCACCTTCAGCCCCAGTCCCTTGACCGCTCCGTCGACGGCTGCCCAGACCCGGGTGTAGGGCTCCGAGTAGGTCTTGACCAGCTCGCCGTTGATGTAGGCCACCGTTCCGGCGCCGGCCGCTGCCCCGGCCAGGAGCCAGAAGCAGCCCGAGCCGCCCAGGGCCAGGAAAGCCAGGGCGACCGCCGCCAGACAGCGCTTCGCAGACTTGGTGATCATCGTCGCTTCCCTTTCAGAATGGGCTGCGGTCAGCAGCCGGGGGAGATTCTATGGCCGCCGGCCGGTTACGCAAACGAAGGACCGGGCCTGCGCCTCGAGGATCGGCGCCGCAGGGGCACGGCATGCCGTGCCCCTACTCTCCGGGGTCCTCCGCCTGCCAGGTGACATCCCGGATCGGCTGGCCCCGCTCGTCGACCAACTGCCCAACCATCACCCAGGTGCCGGTTAGGTTGTCGACCTGGACCAGCAGCCGGTTCCAGCCGGCGACGAGCTCCACCTTGATCTCGTCGCGGTAGTCATGGAAGCCGCGGCTGCCCTTGGCCGCCGTCAGGCAGTCGAAGACCGGCTTGCCGTTGACCCAGGCGCGATTGTGGTCGTTGGAGTCCAGGCGCAGCACCGCCTTGCGCGGCGCGTCGGCATGAACCCAGACGCCGGCGTAGGCCATGGTGTTGCCTTCCTCGCCGTAGATCTCGTCGAACTGGAGCACCGCGCCCTTGGCCGCCAGCCACTTGACCTCGCCGGCCGCCGTCTTGACCACCGCGCCTGGCGTCGGCCGGACCGTCGCCGGGTCGAAGGGGTGGCTCTTCAGATCGCGCGGGAACGGCCCGACGATCGCCCAGCGGTCGATGAAGTCGCCGCGCAGGAAGGCCCCGGGCTTGGCCAGGAACTCGAATGGCTCGCCGGCGGTGACGTTGCCGAAGCGGTCCTTGATGCCCGCCGCGGCGAGCGTGTAGCGCTTGCCGCGGGCCAGCCCGTCGACAGTGAGCACCGCCTCGCGGCAGTGCGCGCGGCCGTCGGCGTTGAGCGCCGCCGACTTGACGGTCAGGCCCTCGATCTTGAAGGCCCCGGTCGCGCCGACGCTCGCCGCGTCGAGCGGCTCGTCAAAGGCGGCGACGAGCTCAGTGTCCGACTGCGGCACGACGTACAAGAGCCGCGGAGGCGCTTGGTCGGGCCCCTCGGTGATGATGCAGTAGCGGACGCCCACGCCGCGCTCCTCGACGCATTCCCAGGCCAGGAGCACCTGCCCCTCGGGCCCGGCACAGAGCGCGGGATTGGCCTCCTCGGTCGGCCCGGCGGCGGCCGGGACGACGACCGGCGGCCAGTCGACCTGGCCCCAGTCCGGCCCGACGCGCGAGAGCACGAGGTCGCGGTTCGTCAGCCGCCGGTTGTCGATGAGGTGTGCCCGCGGCCAGACGCAGACCAGACTTCGGCCGTTGAACGCTGCGGCCGGCGTGCCGGAGAGCCAGGTGTCGCCGTCGGTGCCCTTCAGGCCCCCGCGCATGCCCATCGGCCAGCCGGGGTGATTGCGCCAGCGGGTGGCGTCGAGGCAGTTCCTCACGCGCCCGTCGGCCTTGGCGGCCTGGAGCCTGCCGAGCTCCGGCGACATCTCGCGCTCAGGGCTCTCCCCGTCGGGCGTCAGGCTCACTCCGATGATGGCCCCTCCCCCGCCCCAGCCCCACGGGTCGGGCCAGGGTTCGGTGCAGAAGAAGTCGAAGGCCCGGCCCCAGGCCGCGGCCGCACCGGGCCAGCCCACCGTCTTGCTGTTCCAGAGCTGCCTGACCGGCGCGACCATCTTGCCGTCGGCGCCCACGACCGCACCGTACCACTTGTTGAAGACGGCGTAGTTGGTGCCGTTCCAGACGGGAAGCGGGCTTTCGCCGCGCTCCATGACCGCGAAACCGGCCCTGTCGAGGACCTCGCCGGACTTCGCCGCGATGCGCGCGCCGCGAATCTCGTAGTGGTCGTCGACGAAGGCCTGCCAGGCGACCAGGAACTGGTCCTTGCCGTCGGTCGCGATCGCCGGGCGGAGCTGCCCGCCGTTTCCGCCGGCGAGCAGGAAGGCTTCCTTCGGCGAGACCGCGCCGTCCAAGTTCGCGATGGCGGCGTAGACGTCGTAGTCGGTGCCGTTGCGAACGTCCGACCAGGCCACGAGGAACCGGCCGGCGCAGAAGGCCACGGCCGGGGAGTCCTGGAGACTCTCCGTCGGGCAGACCCGGAAGGGCTTCGCGTCGAGCGGCGCGCCGTTGGCGCCGATCCGCCGGGCCAGCACCCGGCTCTTGCCGCCCTCGCCGCTGAAGCCGTCCTGCCAGGCGATCAGGTAGGTCTTGCCGGCCGGATCATAGGCGACCGCCGGGTGGCGCTGGTGGAAGGTTTCGCCGCGGGGCAGCGCCATGGCCGGGCCGGCGACGAGCCGCGGGGCGACCATCCTATCCGGCGCCGCCGCCGACAGGCCCTCGGGCGCCACCGCCCCGTTGGTGTTGCCGCTGCAGCCGGTCAGGACCAGGAGCGCCGCGAGCGCGATCGGGAGTCTCACCTGCCACCGCCCTTCGTCTGGCGCACGGCGCGGATGCACTGAGCGCCCATCACATAGACCGTCCCGTCGGCGCCCACCCCGCAGGGCACTCCGCCGGAGACGTCCTTCCAGCCGCCGGCCAGCGGCCGCTTGTCGCCGCCGCCCGGCGCCGGACCGAAGGTCTTCATCCAGCCGTCCTTGATGATCCGGATGACGTCCTCGTCGTCCGAGCGGGCGATCAGGCAGTCGCCGGCCTTGTCGTAGAAGATCATGTTCGGACCGCCGCCGGGGTGGAAGCGGGCCTCGAGCGCCGGCCCGTCGCGCGGCCGGTCCTTGGGCATGTCCGGGAGCGTCCCGGCGATCGTCGAGACTTCGCCCTTCTTCAGGTCAACCTTGCGGATGGCCATGTTGAGCTTGTCGGCGATGTAGAGGTTGCCCTGACCGTCGTAGGTCATGCCGTGCTGGCGGCCCTGGCTCCGCTGGAAGAGCGCCTGGGCCAGCGGCCCGTTGCGGTAGCCGCTGCCGGCGTTAAGGGTGGTGATCTTCCCGCCTTCGAACTTCCGCAGCCAGTCGCCGTCCATCAGGTAGACGATGCCCTTCTCGTCGACGGTCAGGCTCTCGAAGGGCGTGGTGAAGCGGACCTCCTCGCCGGCGCCGTCGGCGTGGCCCTTGACGCCGGGCTTGCCGGCCACCGTGGAGGTGATCCAGACGCCCTTCTTGCGTTCGATCCTCCGGAGGGTGAGGTTCGCCCCGTCGACCACGTAGAGCAAGTCGTCGTTGACCAGGGCGATGTCGATGGCGTTGCCGAAGGTCGCCTCGCCGGGCGGGCCGTCAGTGTTGCCGGCGACGTCCGGCGCGCCGGTGAGCACCCCGGCGCGGCCGTCGGTGGTGATGATTCCCACGAAGGTCTCGCAGGCCAGGTACGCCGTGCCCTTGCTGTCGAAGGCCATGATCCCGCCGACCACGGTCTCGAGCTTGGGGCCGGGCACGAAGCTCTTGGCCGCCGGGCAGCCGGCGAAGATCTCCGCGGTCCACTTCTCGATGCCGTCCATGAGGATGTTCGGCTTGGTCCGGGTCTCCTCGCCGGCGGCGGCCGGCGCGGCGGCCAGCAGACCGAAAGCCAGAGCACATAGGATTCGCAGGTTCATTTCTGCTCCTTCGTCAGCAGGGCCTCGAGCCACTCGAGGTCCTCGGTCATGAGCTTGGGGTCGCAGTCGCGGATGCCCCGGAAGGGAATCTCCAGCCCCCGCCGGCGGAACTCCTCGGCGAGGCAGAGAATGAAGACGCCGGAGTTCGCGGCCAGTCCGTCGCCCTCGTGGTGCACGGCGCAGCCCGGGCTCCTGGGATTGGCGCCCAGCACCGCCATCGGCCGGTAGCCATTGGCGAGGTAGTCCTGAGTCTGCTCCGCCACGGAGGCGGCCAGTTCGTGGAGCTTGCCGAGCGCGGGCTCGCGCTCCATGGCCTCGCGCAGCCAGACGCCCGGCGCGGTCTTCCGGGCCCAGCCCAGGCAGTGCATCTCCGGGCAGCGGATCTGGACGATGCCAGCGCCATGGCGCTCGCAGATCCTGACCAACTCCAGGTTCATCGCCGGCCAGGCCGCCGCGCCGTTGATGCGCGCGTTCTGGTTGAAGATGCACTCCACGGCCAGAACAAAGCGACGACTGCGACGGTCACCTCTGGGGTTAATCCCGGACGGCAGATCCTGGGGCATGGCACGGTCCTCCTGCAAGGCCGCCGCGGGGCCGGGAGTTGCCGCGGGGGCGCGGGTCCATTCTCCCTCGCCCCGGTCCGGAGTCAATGGCCCCGGGCTGCCCCTGCCCCTTGATTCGGCCGCCGCCGCGCCGATACTCCCGGGCGGAGGAGGCCGGCCGGAGCAATGTCCGCGTGAGCACGGGGATCTTCGTCGCCCGCCACTGCCACTACCGGCAGTCGGACGGACGGCTTTCGGAGGAAGGCAGGCTGCAGGCGGCGGCCATCGCCGCGAAGCTGGCCGGCGAGCGCATCGGCCTGATCCTGCACAGCCCCAGCCTGCGCTGCGAGGAGACCGCCCGAATCGTCTGGGAGTGCATGGGCTGCTCGCCGAACATCGGGAGCGTTGACTGGCTCTGCGAGGATGCGGAGCACAGCGAAGGTCTCCCCGGCTGCCCGGGCGGCGGAGTGCTGCTGGTCACCCACGCACCGGTCGTTCGCCGGATGACTTCGCGGGTCGAAGCCGCCTGTTTCGGGGAGGTTACGCGGCTGGACCGGTTGCCGGCCTGACCGCCTTAGCCGTCGGTTCAGGGTCGGCCGGCGTCTCTCGTCCGCCATTGCGCCCGAGCCGATTTTGCGGAGAATATCCCGATATCCGCCCCTTCGGCGAACGTAGCCGAGTGGTTCTGGAGGCCTTCGGGGATGACCGACAGCCAGCTCGTGGCCGAGTACGCGCGGAGCGGGTCCGAAAGGGCCTTCGCCGAGCTCGTGTCCCGGCACGCCGGCATGGTCCACGCCGCCTGCCGGCGCGTGCTCGGCGACTCCCCGGCCGCGGAGGACGCCGCCCAGGCGACCTTCCTGGTGCTGGTTCGCAAGGCCCGCAAGCTGCCGTCCGGCACGAACCTGGCCGGCTGGCTGTACAGAACCGCCCAGCTCGCCGCCCGCGACGCCCTCAAGACCGAGCGGCGCCGCGCGCGGCGCGAGAAGGAGGCGGCCACCATGCGTGAACAGTCCCGACCCCCGGAGGTCTCCTGGGGCGAGGTCCGGCCCGAGCTGGATGCGGCCATCGCCGCGCTTCCGGCCCGCGAGCAGGAGGCCCTGGTGCTCCGCTATCTCTGCGGACGATCCGAGCAGGAGGTCTGCGCGGAGCTGGGCGCGCCCCAGAGCACCGTGGCGACCCGGATCTCGAGCGCCCTGGAGCGCCTGCGCCGGATGCTCTCGCGTCGCGGGGTGGCCCTGTCCGCCGCGGCCCTCGGCGGGATGCTTGCCGCCAACGCCGCCCCGGCCGCCCCGGCCGGACTGGCCGCATCCATCGCCGCCACCTGCGCCGGACAGACGGCCGCCTCGGCCTCGGCCGCGGCCATCGCCGAGGGCACGGTCCGCACGCTGGCCTGGGCCAAGGCCAAGGTCCTGGCGACGGTGCTCTGCACGGCGGCCGTTGTGGCCGGCGGCGGCGCCGCGGCAGTGGCCCATCTCTCCGCCGCACCGAACCTCTCGATGGCCGACGACCCGACGGTCGTCGCCAGGCTCGCGGCGCTCGGCGAAGGCTGCTCGCTGCGCCTGGGCGATTTCCGGGTCCTGGGTGTGGAGCAGCCGCCCGAGGACCGCAAGATGCGTCAGGCCTACCGCTTCGGCCCGGGCTTCCGTCACCGCTGCAACGTCATGCCCTGGGCTGCCGACCGCGGCACGGCGCTATACTGCGGCAGTGCCCACAAGCAGTTCCACGTCAACGATGTCTGGGAGTTCGCTCTGGGTGCCAATGCCTGGCAGCGGCTGGTCTCCTCTGACGGCGAGAACCACTTCGCGCCGGCGCTGTGGGCGGCGGCCGCGAAGTACGGCAAGGACCCTGAGAACAACCTCAGGCGCTGGCGCGAATGGCTGGGCCGGAACCTGGAGGTGGCCGACGGATCGCTGCGCACGACCGGCAACGGCGGGCCCTACTCTCCGATCATGACCTGGGACCAGCTGGCCTACGACCCCGACCTGGGCCGGCTCTACTGGATGATGAGCGGCGGCTCGCACCACGCTGCGGTGAAGGAGTACGCCCAGGCCATCGGCCAGGACGCCGCCGAACTCGCCGCCCGGGTGGCGCCCGGGACCACGCTGTGGTGGTTCGACCTCGAGACCCGCCGCTGGTCGCGGCAGCTCGGCGAGGGCCCGCGGCCGCTGACCGGCGGCATGGCCGGCACGCTGCGCTACATCCCCGAGGCCCGGCGGCTGGTCTGGTACGTCTCCGCCGAGAACACCATCCCCTACGAGTACGACATGTGGGCCTACGACGCGGAGAGCAACGCCTGGCAGGACCTGGCCCCCAACGGCGGCGTCGGCCTGCAGGCCCTGAGCCGCGCCGGGATGGCGCCCGGCAATTCCATCCAGAGCGCCTACGATCCGGACCGGGGTCTGCTGACGGCCGTCGGCGGGGCGGCCACCTGGTCCTACGACTTCGCCTCCAACTGCTGGGAGTGGATCTGCAACGACCCGGCCAACGACGCCCACGACATGCAGACCGTCTTCGCCTATGACCAGGCCGCCCGGGTCTGCCTGCTGGCCCAGCCGCTGCGCGGCACGCTGCGGGCCTACGACCCGGAGTTGCGCGTCTGGACGACCGCCTCCATCTCCGGCCCGCCGATGCCCTCGCGGCCCTCGGCCGGATTCTACGACGGGCGCCTCAACGCCCTGGTGCTCTACGACGGCGGCACGTCGGTTTGGGTCTACCGTCACCGCCGCGCCGCCCGCTAGTCGCCAGCCTACCAGACCACTTGCGTGAAAGGCGGACAGCGATGAACCTCGGCAGGACTCCCCACCTTCGCCTCCTGACGGCCGGCCTGGCCGCCGTCTGGGCCGTGGCCGCAGCAGCGGCGGAGCCGAAAGCCAAAGCGCCGCCAGCCCCGGCGGCCGTTGGCGGCGCGCCTGCCGCGCCGGCCTCCGCCGGACCGGTCATCCTCGACGAGAGCGGCTGGCTGCGGATCTTTGCCTGCTGCCGGACCCCGATGGTCCGCGGCAAGGACAATGAGCTGGCCGCCACCAAGGCCGACTTCGCGGTCACCACAGGCGCGGAGCTACCCGAGGGCTGGAGCGGCCCGGAGTTCAATGACTCGGGTTGGGCCCGGCACCGGCTGGGCCGCGGCCACAGCAAGGAAACCGACTACGGCTTTTTCCACGTCTTCGGCCCGCCGCTGGCCCGGGAGTGCCTGCGGGGCAAGTTCCGCGTCGACGACCCCGCCGCAGTGCGGGAGATGAAGCTGTCGGTGGGCTACCGCGGGGGCATGATCGTCTACCTGAACGGCAAGGAGATCGCCCGTGGATCGCTCGCCAAGGACGCCAAGCTCTCGAACGAGCTCTTGGCCGAGGACTACCCTCCGGAGGCCTTCGTCAAGCCGGACGGCGCGCCGATCCGCGCCCAGTTCCGTGATCCCCAGACCTTCAAGGACCAGTGCGAGAAGCGCATCCGCCGCCTGGAGAGCATCGCCATCCCCGCCTCGGCGCTGCGCAAGGGCGTTAACGTGCTGGCCTTCGAGTCGTTCCGCTCGCCCTACTTCGGCAAGGGCCTGGATGTCGAGGGCCTCAACTCCCGGACGGCCTGGGCCACATGCGGGCTGGTCGACTTCAGCCTGACCGCGGCGGGCGGGGCGACGCCCAACATCGAGCGGCCCAGGGGCATCCAGGTCTGGAACCTGGACCGCAACGACCGCCTGACCGCGAGCCTCTACGCCGACCCGGTCGAGCCGCTCGCGCCCATCACCCTGGTGGGCGTCAGGAACGGCTTCTTCTCGGGCTAGGTGGCGGTGACCTCCACCGAGGCGATCAAGGGGCTGGCGGCCACGGCCGGCGAACTGAAGGGCCCCGGAACCATCCCGGCATCGGCGGTGTGGATCCGCTACGGGGAGTTCGACGGCGACGCGCGGGGCGGGCCCTATGCCGACAGCCTGCTGGACAAGCCCGACGCCGAGTACCCGGTGGTCAAGGGCGCCGGCGCCGCCGCCGCCCAGGTGCTGGTCACCGTGCGCGTTCCCAAGGACGCCCCGGCCGGCGAGTACAAGGGGACGGTGATCGTCTCGGCGCAGGGCCTGGCGCCGGTGAGCGTGCCGGTGGCCCTGACCGTCTTCGACTGGAGCGTTCCCGACCCGGTCAACTTCCGGACCTTCGTGTGCGGCTACCAGTCGCCCACCTCGGTGGCCCTGCAGTACAAGGTCCCGGAGTGGTCCGAGGAGCATTGGAAGCTCCTGGACAGGAGCTTCGAGCTGCTCGGCCAGCTCGGCAACAAGGCCCTGCACATCATGGTGGTGGACCGCGCCCAGTTCGGCAACGACGAGGGCATGGTCTACTGGGTGAAGAAGGACGGCGGCGGTTACGACTACGACCTGTCGGTCTTCGAGCGCTATGTGAAGCTGGCCAAGAAGCACTGCGGGACCTTCGACTACGTGGTCCTGCACGTCTGGCACGCCGGCGGCTGGTCGGACCGCGGCACCAAGCAGGAGAACACCGTCACGGTCATCGACAAGAAGACCGGCAAGCGCGAACATGTGCAGGTGCCGGAGTTCGCCACCGAGGAGTCGAAGAAGTTCTGGGCCGAGGCGCTCGCGGCCATCAAGGCCAGCCTGGCCAAGGAAGGGCTGGACAAGGCCATGTGCCTGGGCACGCTCTCCGACTCGACCGCGCCCAAGGACGTCTTCAAGATGTTCAGCGAAGCGGCGCCGGGCGTGGGCTGGCACCGCGGCTGCCACACCATGAATCCGGCGCCCAAGCCTTACGGCATAGGTCCGGGCAGCCAGGTGGTCTATCACGAGCACTGCTACGGGATGAGCCTGGCCAACCCCGCCGGAGCCAAGGGGTTGCCCAAGCTCTGGGAGCTGCGCGGCAATCCGGGCACAGCCTACTTCCGCGGGGACTTCGACAACATGTCGCTCTTCCGCTCCCGCAACTGGCCGGAGGCGGCGCTCTGGACCAACAAGCAGGGCGTGGGCCGCTTCGGCCTGGACTTCTGGAACGTGATCAACGCCAAGGACAGCGAGGGCGCGGCCATGCAGAAGTCGCGCAACCCCAAGGGCAGCATCGGCATCTACAACCGCTGGCCGCAGTCCACCTGTTCGCAGCGCGAGCCGACCGCCTATCGCTTTGCCGACGCCGGGCCGGACGGCGCGGTTCCCAACCTGCGCTTCGAGGCCCTGCGCGAGGGCCTGGCGGAGTCCGAGGCACTGATCGTGGCCGCCGAGGCCGCCAACGTCCATGCCGACAAGATCGGCAAAGAGCTGGCCGATCGAATCCAGGCCCTGCTTCTCGACCGGCTCAACTTCTGCCGCAGCCAGGGCGGGCCCTACGGCGGGAACCTCACCATGCACACTGGCTGGCAGGACCTGAACCGGAGGCTGTTCGCGGCCACGGCCGAAGCGTCGAAGAAGACCGGAAGGTAGAGGGTGTCGGTATGAACTGCCTGAAGATTCTCGCAACCATCCTGGCCGCAATGGTGGCGTCCGCAGCCACCCCGGCCGGCGAGCCGGCGGCCGCAGCCGCGGCATCCTTCGCCACCAAGCCCTCGGCCACCAAGGCCGGCGACGGCGCCAAGATCAGCTTCGCCGTCTCCGCGCCGACCGACGTAGAGGTTGCGGTGCTCGGCGCCGACGGCAAGGTGGTCCGCCACCTGGCCGCTGGACTGCTCGGCAAGAACGCCCCCGAGCCCTTCAAGGCGGACGCGCTGGCCCAGGAGGTGGCCTGGGATGGCAAGGACGATGCCGGCAAGCCCGCGGCCGGCGGCCCCTTCAGGGCCCGGGTGCGGCTGGGCATCGTCCCCCGGCTCGACGGCATCCTCGGGCGCAACGACAACACCCTGAGCGGCGGCGTCGAAGCCGTCACCATCAGCCCCAAGGGGGAGATCTTCGTGCTGCTGGCCGACTCCTTCCGCGGCCGCGCCGAGCTGCGCGTCCTGGACCGGGACGGCAAGTACCTGCGCACCATCATGCCCTATCCGGCCAGCACCCCCCCGGAGCGCACCGAGTCGGTCGGCCACGTCATGATCGACGGGCAGCGCCAGCCGCTGGTCTTTAACGGCCAGGGGCACTGCCTATACCCGCTGGTCGCCGGGCTGCGCGGCCAGACCATGGCCTGGCATCCGGACGGATATCTGGTGGCGGCCAGTTCCACCGGCTCGATGTGCAACCACGGCCCGCCGCGCCACCTGATCGCCTTCCACCCGGAGGGCGGCGCGCCGGAGAAGACCGGCTTCGTCGGCCCCCGCATCCGCGCCCCCCGGGGCTTCATGGGCGGCGCCGGGGAGGGCTACGCGCGGGGCATGGACCGGCTGGCCGTCAGTCCAGATGGGAAGTGGATCTACCTGGTCCAGTGCTTCCGGGCCAGCTACTTCGAGAAGGGCGAGTGGCAGCACGGCGTCTTCCGCGTGTCGTGGACCGACAAGGAGCTCGGGGTGCCCTGGCTGGGCAAGAAGGAGCCCGGCGCCGGCGATGAGGAGTTCAACGACCCGCAAGGGCTGGCCGTCGACAAGGAGGGCCGGCTCTTCGTCTGCGACCGCGGCAACAACCGGGTCAAGGTCTACTCCTCCGAGGGCAAGCTGCTCGGCAAGTTCGAGGTCCCGCTGCCCGAGCAAATCGCGGTGCACCCGGCCGGCGGCGACATCTACGTGCTCTCCAAGAAGGCCGACCGGGTCTACGACGTGATGAAGTCCGCGGATCCGATCACCAGCCGGATCATCAAGTTCACCCCGTTCAAGGACGGCGGCGCCAAGGAGGTGGCCCGCGTCGAGTTCCAGGTGAAGAAGCAGTACGCGGAGCTGCTGGCCCTGGACGCCTCCGCCTCGCCGCCGCGCCTGTGGGCGGTGATCTCCGGCGGGTACGGCACCCAGTCGGCGCTGACCCCGGTAACCGACGAAGGGGCAACACTCAAGGTCGGCACGCCGGCCGGCGAACCGGGCGGGCTGCACTATCCGACCTTCATGGCCGCCGACCCGCAGCGCAAGCGGGTGATCGTCTGGGACATGGGCGGCGGCGGACACAGCACCATCGACATCGAGAGCGGCAAGCGCGCCGCCTTCAAGCTGCCGGGCAACGACCTGGCGCTGGACCGGGACGGCAACATCTACCTGATGGGCGGCTACGACTCCAACGCGCTCCTGCGCGTCGACCCGGCCGGCAAGCCCCTCAACTTCCCGGCCAGCGGCTCCAACAAGCTGGAGATCAAGTTCCGGGCCTACGGGCCGGTCATGGGCCTGCGCGGCCACGTCATCGCCCCGAACGGGGACCTCTACGTCCGGCGCTCGCCCAACCACGCCATAGTCTCGACGGTGGACGTCTACGGTCCCGATGGGACGCTCAAGAAGGCCGCCCTGGTCAACGGCTGCGGCAGCGGCGACTCCGGCATCGGCGTGGACAACCGCGGCAACGTCTACCTGGGCATGAACCTCAAGCCGCCCGACGAGATCGTGCCTCCCGACTTCGCCAAGGCCGCCTCCGCCGCGCCCTGGAAGTACTACCGCAAGGTCGACCGGCCGGCGCCCTGGAGCTACCTGTACGCCAACCCCTACCTCTTCCACATGGGCTGGGTCTTCAAGTTCGGGCCGGAGGGCGGGCAGATCTACGGCAACTACACCCCCAAAGGTGGCGCGCCGGATGACAGCCTGGCCCTGGCCAAGGCCCCGGCCGACGCGGTCGCCTACAAGTCCGGCTACCTGGGCTGGGACGTGAAGGTGGCCGGCGCCAAGTGGCGCTATGCCGGGATCGGCATCATCCCGCACTCCTTCGACGGCTTCACCGGCGACGACGGCTGCGAGTGCCTGCAGTCGCAGCTCGACGCCGACCCCTACGGCCGGGTCTACGCCCCGAGCGCCTTCCACTCCTCGGTGGAGATGCTCGACCCCGCCGGCAACCGCCTGGCGCGCATCGGCGCCTACGGCAACGCTGACTCGGCCGGGCCCAAGGGCAAGGTGCCCGCGCCGGAAATTGCTTTCGCCTGGCCGGCGGAGTGCGACTACGCCGAGGCCGACGGCAAGCTCTACATTTCGGACAGCGTCAACCGGCGGATCACGGTGGTGCGCTTCGACGCGGCGGCGACGGAGAGCTGCGATCTGAGGTAGTTGAGCAAGACCGATGGGAGGGTGTGTGAGCGTGTGCGTGTGTGAGTATGTGGGTCAGCGGGCGGCAGTAGCCTGCGGACTCACACTCCCACATGCCCACACACCCACATACGCCAGAGGAGACGAGCCATGCGCGGAATGATCGCGATCTTGTGCTGCGGACTGTTGTCGGGCACGGTGCTGGCCGGCGAAGTCGGCTTCGCCACCAAGCCCGCCGCCGCCCGGGACGGCGCCGGCGCGAAGATCAGCTTCGCGGCCGCCGCGGCGACCGACGTCGAGGTGGCGGTGCTCGATGCCAAGGGCGCGGTGGTCCGGCACCTGGCCGCCGGCGTCCTCGGTGACAAGGCGCCCGAGCCGCTCAAGCCGGGCCTGGCCCAGACGCTCACCTGGGACGGCAATGACGACCTGGGCAAGCCGGCCGCCGGCGGCCCGTTCAAGGTCCGGGTGGCCCTTGGCCTCAAGCCGCAGTTCGACCGGGTCATCGGCTGGTCCGGCCAGTCGCTGGCCGGCGTCAACGGCCTGGCCGCCGGCCCGGACGGCACGGTCTACATCGTCCACTCCGCCGGCCTCTACGCCCACCGGACCACCTGGCTGATCACCGCCTTCGGCCAGGACGGGAAGTACCTGCGCGAGGTCTACCCGGGACCGGCCAACCTGCCGGCCGAGAAGCGCAAGGGCTGGCCGCGGATCACGCCCGAGGGCGGCCCGGAGGTCCCGGTGGTCTTCCACCTCCTGCCCCGGACCACCTATCCCGGGGCGGTCCTCGGCGAGCGCATGTTCCCGCTGGTCACCGGCGACGGGCGGCTGGTGCTGCTCTCGGCCTCCGGCGGCGGGGGAATCAAACACACCGACAGCCGCGGCGGGCGGCGGCTGCTGATCCTCGGCACCGACGGGAGCGTGCCCGAGAACTTCCTGGGTCCGGAGATCTGCCCGCAGGTGGGCGGCTTCGGGCACATCGCCCTCTCGCCCGACGGCAAGACGGTCTACGCGGCCGGCTTCGTGGACACCGGCTCGAAGGGCAAGGGGCCGGTCAACGTGGTCTATCGCGTTGGCCTGGACGGCGCGAAGCCCGCCGAGGCCTTCATCGGCAAGCCCTACGATAAGGGCGAGGGCCCCGCGGCCCTGGGCGACCCCCAGGGAATCGCCGTCGACAAGGACGGCAACGTCTACATCTCCGACTACGACCACGACCGGATCGCGATCTTCAAGCCGGACGGCACCTACCTCGATGAGATCAAGGTCGAGTGCCCCGACACCGTGCACGTCAGCCGGAAGACCGGCGCGGTCTACGTGATCCAGCTCAAGAAGCACGCCAAGCCCTTCACCGACGGGCACTGGTACGTGCCGGCCCACAACTGGTGGGTCAAGCGCATCGCCAAGTTCGGGGGCCTCAAGGACAAGGCCGAGAAGGCCGCCTGGGAGAACACGCTGAAGTCCACCTACGGGGGCGGCGGTTACATGACCCTGGACGAGTCCGGGGCCGAGCCGGTCCTGTGGGTCACCGGGCTGGTCTACGGCGGCGGGCCGATCTTCAAGTTCGTGGAGAAGGCCGGCAAGCTCGAGCCCGCCGGCGAGCCGTTCGCCGAGGCCGCCAAGGCCGAGAAGGGCAAGGCCCTGGCCTTCATCGGCGACGTCTCCTACCTCGATGGCCGGGTGCTGGCCCAGCACCCCACCTTCGGCAACCACAGCAACACCAGCCTGGCCTACAGCGCCGACACCGGCGAGTACCTGGGCGGCTACACCCCCCAGACCGCGGCCGGCAAGGCCGAGAACCTCTGGAACCTGATCTACGGTGAGGCGGTGGTCGGCAAGGACAGCCGGATGTACTACAAGGCCGGCGGCAACCTCCGCCGCTACGACAGCGCCGGCAAGCCGGTCCCGTTCGCATCGGCCGAGAAGGGTTTCCTGCCGGGCATCTTCCACGGGCACACTCGCGAGGCCGGCTTCTTCATCAACCCCGCCGGGACCATCTGGATGCCCTACGCCCAGGCCGACCGCGCCCTGGAGGACATGAAGGTCAAGATCATCGGCCCCGACGGCAAGACCCTCAAGGACTCGGTCCTCCAGGTGCAGGGCGCGCGCCTCGGCGGCATCGCCGCGGACCGCGCCGGCAACATCTACATCGGCGCCCAGGCCGTGCCCAAGAATGAGCGCATCCCCAAGGCCTATGCCGACAAGCTGCCGGCCGACGGCCCGGCGCACCACCCCAGCCTGGAGTACAAGCAGAACGCCATGATCTACAAGTTCCCGCCGGAGGGCGGGGGCATCATCAAGGACGACAAGGGCGACTTCACGGCCATCGCCCAGTACGCCCGCACCAGCGTGACCGTCAAGAACGCGCTCTGGATGAAGCGGCTGGGCTACATCGGCAGCCACGGCGACGAACTCGGCTGCCACTGCGAGACCACCCGTTTCGACCTGGACGGCTACGACCGGCTCTTCGCGCCGGACATCTTCCGCTTCCGGGTCTGCGTCCTGGACGGCGCGGGCAACGAGATCACCAGCTTCGGGTCCTACGGCAACATGGACAGCCGCGGGCCCGGCAGCCCGGTCGCCGTGCCGGAGATCCCATTCGGCTGGCCGCTGTCGGTGAACTGCGGCGGAGGCAAGGCCTTCGTGGCCGACCTGGTGAATCGCCGGGTCGTGGCCGTGAAGTTCGGCCACGCGGTGGAAGAGATCTGCCCGGTCCAGTAGGGCTTGAGAAAGGAAGCGCAACATGATCCGCATCCGCCTCGCGACACTCTGTGCCATGACTTGCACGGTATGCCTCGCCGGTGAAGTCAACTTCACCGCCAGACCCACCGCCGCCAAGGCCGGCGACAGCGCGAAGATCAGCTTCGCGGTCGCCGCCCCGACCGACGTCGAGGTGAGCATCCTCGGAGCCGACGGCAAGGTGGTCCGGCACCTGGCGGCGGGGATGCTCGGCAAGAACGCCCCCGAGCCCTTCAAGAAGGACTCGCTCGCCCAGGAGGTGCTCTGGGACGGCAAGGACGATGCCGGCAAGCCCGCCGGCGGCGGCTGCAAGGCCCGGGTGCGCCTGGGCCTCGGCGCGGAGCTCGAGCGCATGATCCCGCCCGAGCCGGACCCGATGAGTGGCCCCACGGCCATAGGCGTGGGCGCCAACGGCGACGTCTACGTGCTCTCCAACCGCTACATGACCGCCGGCGTCTACATCTACGTCCTAGACAAGCAGGGCAAGTACCTGCGCACCATCCTGCCCTCGCCCTCGACGCTCAAGGCCGCCCAGGTCAAGGGGCTCGACCGCCTGAAGCTCCCCGGCGGCAAGGAGGTGCCGATCGTCTACGGCGGCTACACCTCGGACACCGGGCCGTTCCTGTCCGGCTTCCGCTCCCAGCGCCTGGAGGTCACGAGCACAGGCTGGATCGTGATGGCCTCGGGTGCCAACGACATGTGGGATCAGACCGTGCCCCGCCACGTGCTGATCATCAAGCCGGACGGCACCACGCCGGACGAGACCGGTTTCGTCGGTCCGAACCTCGGCCCCAAGAGCCGCTACGGCAGCGGCGTGCGCGAGCAGCAGCTGGCCGCGGCCCCCGACGGCAAGACGCTCTACTTCGCGGGCATGGGCATGGACGGCAAGACCCCCAAGGGCATCCACTGCATCGGCAAGCTCGGCTTCGACAGCAAGGCGCCGGAGCCCTTCATCGGCAAGCCCGACGAGGCCGGCGCCGACGGCGAGCACCTCAACGGCCCGGAGACGGTCTCGACCGACGCCAAGGGCAACATCCTGGTGGCCGACCTCGGCAACAGCCGCGTGGCGGTCTTCGGTCCCGACGGCAAGTTCCTGGGCGAGACCAAGGTCGAGCGGCCCAAGTACATCAGCGTCCACCCCAAGACCGGCGCGATGTACGTGGTGACCGGTCCGGTCCTGAACCACGCCAAGGGCATCCGCTCGGCGCCCTTCGCCCTCATCAAGTTCGACAAGGCGGTGGGCGGCAAGGAGGTCGCCCGGCTGGAAACCAGCGGCTCCGACCCGGTCCTGGCGCTCGACCCCGGTGCCGAGCCGGCGCGGCTGTGGCTGGCGAACGGCGGGCTCTTCCCCGTCACCGACGGCGGCGACAAGCTCGAGCTCGGCGCCAACGTGATCAAGCCGGCCGCGGGCGGCCTGGTCAGCCCGCTCTACATGGCGGCCGACCCGGCGCGGGAGCGGCTCTACGTGGCCGACTTCCGCTTCAACATTGTGGCCGTCGACCTCAAGACCGGTCAGTCCCGCCCGTTCCTCAAAGCCTCCGAGCCGGCGGTGGACCGCGACGGCAACGTCTACGTGCTCGACGGCTACGGCGCGAACTCGCTCTCGCGCTACGGGCCCGACGGCAAGCCGCTCGCCTTCGCGACCGGCAGCCACAAGCTGGCCATCAAGTTCCGCAACGGCCTGCCCAACGTGGGGGTCAAGGGCCTGACCGTGGCCCCCAACGGCGACATCTTCGCCTACCAGGACAACAACACCTCCGCACCGATGCACGTCTGGCAGTTCGGCCCGGACGGCAAGATCAAGCGCGAGGACTTCGTCAAGGACATCCCCTTCGACTCCGGCACGGGCCTGGCCGCCGACCGCGCCGGCAACCTCTACGCCGGGATCAACATCCACGACCCGAAGCAGTTCTATCCTTCGGACTTCGGCGACCAGATCCCGCAGCTGGCCTGGTACACGCCCTACGACGCGTCGCGCGGCTGGTACAACACGCCCCAGCGCAAGCTCCCGACCGAGCCGCCCTGGAGCCGGCCGTACCTCAACTTCTACCTCTACCAGTACGGCTCGGTCTTCAAGTT
>JAKLDR010000077.1 GCA_022703445.1 Planctomycetota bacterium
CAACGCCGCCGTGACCCGTCAGGTCGTCGACATGGCCCACGCCTGCGGCGTGTCCGTCGAGGGCGAACTCGGCGTGCTGGGCAGCCTCGAAACCGGCGAAGGCGAGAAGGAAGACGGCCACGGCTTCGAGGGCAAACTCGATCACAGCCAGCTGCTGACCGATCCCGATCAGGCGGCCGAATTCGTCAAGCTGACCAATGTGGACGCCCTGGCCGTGGCCATCGGCACCAGCCACGGGGCCTACAAGTTCACCTCCGCGCCCACCGAAGAGGTCCTCAAGATCAGCCTCATCCGGAAGATCCACGAGTTGCTGCCGGCCACCCACCTGGTGATGCACGGCAGCTCCAGCGTCCCGAAGGAGCTTCAGGACGTGGTCAACAAGTTCGGCGGCAAGCTCAAGCCCACCTGGGGCGTGCCGATCAAGGAGATCCAGGAAGGCATCAGGAACGGCGTCCGCAAGATCAACGTGGACACCGACAGCCGCCTGGCGGTCACCGGCGCGATCCGCAAGGTCTTCGCCGAGACCCCCGACAAGTTCGACCCGCGCGACTACCTTAAGCCCGCCCGCGAGGCCATGCAGAAGGTTATCGCCGAGCGCATGACCCAGTTCGGCCAGGCCGGCCACGCCGCCGACTACAAGGCCATGAGCCTCGAGGAGATGCGCGGCTACTACAAGAAGGGCCCGTCCGGCTGCGGCGGCGGCTGCTGCTGCGGGGGCAAGGGGAAGAAGAAGTAGCTGATCGCTGCGGCAACTGAAGTGACCCGGCGGCCGCAGTCAGCAGACTGCGGCCGCCTGCACAGGAGGCCACCCTTGTCATCCTCCAACGGCCGTCCCCGTCTCCGCGACCTGGGCCTGGGCGTGGGCATCATTCCGCCCGGCCGCTGGAACGCCATCACCGACGTGCCCGGCCTGAAGGTCGGGCAGGTCACGCTGATCCGCGGCAAGGGCAAGCTCCGCCCGGGCCACGGTCCGGTGCGCTGCGGAGTCACCGCCATCGTCCCGGCGCCGGGCGACCTCTTCGCCTCGAAGCTCGCCGCCGGCGTGCACATCATGAACGGCTACGGCAAGTCCGTGGGCCTGATGCAGATCGCCGAGACCGGGCGGCTGGAGACGCCGATACTGCTCACCGGGACGCTCAACGTCTGGCGCGTCGCCGACGCGCTGATCGACTGGATCCTGGAGCGCAATCCCCGGATCTACTCGGTGAGCCCCACGGTCCTGGAGTGCAGCCCGCACTGGGCCGACGACGTCGCCGGCCGGCACGTCGGGCGCCGCGAGGTCTTCGAGGCGCTGCGGCGCGCTAAGTCCGGTCCGGTCGAAGAGGGCAACGTCGGCGGCGGCACCGGGCTCTCCTCCTTCGGCCTCAAGAGCGGCATCGGCACCAGCTCACGGAAGCTCCCGGAGCGCGGCGGCGGCTGGACGGTCGGGACGCTGGTCCAGGCCAACGCCGGCAGCATCCAGTACCTGTCGGTCGGCGGGCTGCCCTTCGGGCGCGAGATGGTCCGCTCGGGCCGGGCCCTGCCGACCCACACCGCGCTCACCGCCGAGGAATGCCGGCGCGGCGCGGCCAACCTGGAGGCCCCCGACGCCGGTTCGCTGATCTGCGTGGTGGCCACCGACGCGCCGCTCTCCGCCCGGCAGCTCACGCGCCTGGCCCGGCGCGCGGCGCTGGGCCTGGGCCGCGCGGGGCTGGCCTCCGGGCACGCCTCCGGGGACATCGTCCTGGCGGTAAGCACCGCCGAGCGCTTCCGGCACGTGGAGAAGCGCGGCGTGATCAGCCGGCGCGAGGTGCCCGACGCCCGGCTCGCCGACCTCTTCAACGCCGCCAACGAGAGCGCCGAGGAGGCCTACCTCAACGCCGCGCTCCGCGCCGAGACGCTCGAGGGCGTGGGCGGCGCGCGCCGCGAGGCGCTGCCCATGGACTTGCTGAAGCGGTACTTGAAGGAGCGGAAGCTATGAGACGGCAGTTGCGGGTCGCGGGTTGCGGGTGGCGGGTGGCCTGGTCGAGGTTGCCTGCCTTCATCCTTCTGCCTTCATCCTTCTGCCTTCTCGTCCTCTCCGGCTGCAACGGCAAGCCCAAGGGCAACGGCACCGGCGGCGTGGTGGTGGACAACCGCGGCAATGTCATCAAGGGCCCGGCCCCCCGGGCCGACGGCCTGACCCTCCGCCGCCCGCCGTCCGACCCGGAGCTCCCCGCTCTCTCCGTCGAGGACGCCCGGGCCGTCTTCCGGCTGGTCCGCTCCGACGCGCTGCGCAAGATGAGCGGCCAGCTCAGCCGCAAGACGCTCACCGAGTTCTCGGACCTAGAGCTGCCCGAGAGCCTGTTTGTCCAGAACGGCTCCTACGTGATCGTCAGCCTCTACCCGGCCGGCGGCGCCGAACCCCGCTTCGGCTTCGCGGCGGCCGGGACGCTGGGCTTCTCGGCGGCGGCCGCGGCCTACGCGGCGCTCGGCGACGGCGACCCGGCGATCCTCAAGGCCGCGAAAATCAAGATCGACCTGGCCTCCTCCATCGCGCCCTGCGGGCCCGACGCCCGGCTGGTGCCCGGCGTCGAGGGGCTTATCGTGGCCAACAAGGGCCTGGCCCTGCTGCCGCCCGACCAGTTCCTGGCGGACGCCCCGACCATGAAGGACTACCTCCGCAAGCTGGTGCGCCGCGCCGGGCTCCCCGAGGGATTCGAGGACAAGAAGAACGAGCTGATGCTTGCCAAGTTCGCGACGACCAGCGCCCTGCAACTGGCCGACGGCGCCGAGCCGGTCTTTCTCTACCGCGGGAACGCGCTGATCGAGGCGCCGACGCGCACGGCATCCTGGAGCAGTGCAGTCCTCGGCATGGAGTGGCTGAGAGCGAACTATGGGGGGGGCGGAAGCCTCCCCGCGGCGTTCCTCCCCTACGTCAATCGGCCCGATGACAACGAGGCCGGCCCGAACGTCGGACCACTGGTGGCCCTGGCATTCTTTGCCGAGACCAGGGACGACCGCAACAGGGGCGAAACCAAGAGCGGGAAGCGGCTCGCCGAGGGTAACGCGAGGGCATTGGCTGGACTGAAGGCCGCCGTGCAGATCGATCCGCGCCACAAGTTCGGCTATTGCTCCCAGGCTGACGCCGATGGCCTGGTCCTGGTCAGTTCCGGCGCCTTGGCTCTGGTCGCTTTGTGCGAGCGCGAGCGGGCCGGCGGCGAAGATTCCGAACGTTCGATGATGAAAGCCCTCGCCGACTTCCTCCTGGCGCAGCAGACCCCCGAGGGCGAGTTCCTCAGCCACTTCGACCCCAACCAGGGCCGGCCGGTGAAGAAGCTGGCCGAGGTGAACTTCCCCGGGCAGGCCATCCTGGCGCTGGTGCGTCTCTACGAGCTCGACGGCAGGAAGGACGCCCGACTGCTCGCCGCCGCCCGCAAGGCCGCCAGGCGGCTGGTCGCGGCCCAGCGCGCGGCCATCGAAGAGGGCCTCAGGAAGGGCGCCAAGGGCGCCGCGCTCTGCACGCCCGACGCCTGGCTGATGCAGGCGCTCGACGCCCTCACCGCGGTTGAGCCCGACGCGGAGCTTTCCGGCCATCTGCTGGCGCTGGCCGACGCGACGGTGGCCGGCCAGGTCACCCCCGGGAAGACCCGCTTCCCGGACCTAATCGGCGGGATGGACGAGTCCGATCCGCCGACCGTGGCCATGACCGCCGCGCGGGGCGAGGGGCTCTCCGCCGCGCTCCGGACCGCCAGGCGCCTGGGCAAGGCCGAGGCCGCCGCGCGGATCGAGCAGGCGCTCGACCTGGCCGCCGGCTTCGTGATCCTCAACCAGTACCGGCCGGAGAACGCCTACGCCCTGCCCAAGCCCGATGCGACCATCGGCGGCTTCCGGACCAGCCCCCTGGCCGGTTCGGTGCGCCCGGAGACGACAGCCCACGCCGCGCTCTTCCTCCTGGAGTACGCCCAGCTCAGGTCCGCCGTGAAGTGAGCCAACCACAGATGACACGGAGTACACAGAGGACAACGTGAATCGCAGACTGTCTGATACCGGGACTCGATCCGCGCCGTTGCTGTCCTCCGCGTCCTCTGTGTCCTCTGTGGTTGGCAATCATGCTGTCGTTTTCTCACAAAGGATGTCCTCATGAACTCCCGCGAGCGGGTCCTGGCGGTCTTCGACGGTAAGCCGCCCGACCGCATTCCCTGGGGCGAGTGGTCGGTGGACTGCGACGTGGTCGAGGCCGTGCTCGGCCGGCCGACCTACCTGCGCGCCAAGGCCAAGAGCCGCATCGCCCTCTGGCAGGGCCGCCGCGCGGAGGTGGTCGAGTCCTGGAAGCGCGACGCCATCGAGTTCTACGCGAAGATCGACTGCCTGGACGTCATCTGCCTGGCCGACGCCTCCTGGGACGCCGGCGAGGCCGGCGACCGCCCGAAGGCTCCCGAACAGGTTGACGCCAAAACCTGGCGCTTCGCCGACGGGCGGGTCTACAAGTACTCCGAGGCCACCAAGGACCTGACCTGCGTCGAGGACCCGGCGGAGTGGACCCGGCCCTTCCGCGCCGAGGACTTCCCGCTTCCCGGCGAGGCCGGCTGGCGCGAGCCCCAAGCCCCCCACCCCTCCCGCTTCGAGGCCGTCGACGCGGTGATCGCCGCGCACGGGACCGAGCGCTTCGTGGCCGGGCCGTGCGGCGGGGAGATCGGCCTGCCCTTCTTCGGCGGCATGCAGCGCGGCATGGTCGAGCTCATCGAGAACCCCGACCTGGTCGAGCGCATGGTCCGGCACGACTGCGCCGTGCAGTGCGCCGCCGACCGGCACATGATCCGCCCGGGGCAGTCCGGGGCGCGCTGGGGCGCGGACTTCGCCTTCAACTCCGGGCCCTTCATCAGCCCGGAGCACTTCCGGCGCTTCGTGGCGCCCTACGCCAAGGAGCGGGTCCGGGCGGTGACCGCCCGGGGCCTGCGGATCATCAAGCACTCCTGCGGCAACAACACCCAGCTCCTGCCCATCTTCGTCGAGATCGGCTATCCCTCCTACCAGTCGATCCAGGTCTCGGCGGGCATGCAGCTCGAGGCCGTGCGCAAGATCGTCGGCCCGGACATGGTCCTGTGGGGCAACCTGCCGCTGGAGGTGCTCCAGGGGGGCACGCCGGATGACGTCCGCAAGGCCGTGCGCCGCACGGTGGAGGCCGGCAAGCGCGTCGGGCGCTTCATCTTCGGCTCGTCGCACTCCATCGCCGTGGGCACGCCCTACGACAACTTCCGGGCCATGGCCGACGAGTTCGCCAAGGTCCGGGACTACTGAAGAGAGGATATGGAGGTCCAGCGCCCATGACCGATCTGCCCCCCGGCGGCGAACTGGCCGATCTCCGCAAGGAGAACTCCCGGCTGCGCCGGCGCCTGGCCGAGCTGGCCGCCTCCAGCGACACCTTCCTGTCGGTGGCCACCCACGACCTGCGCACGCCGCTGGCCAGCCTGCGCCTGGTGGCCGAGCTCCTGGCCCAGCCCGGGCGGGTCAACGAGGACTCCGCCTCGCTGCTGGGCATCATGCAGCGCAGCGTCGAGCAGATGGAGTCGCTGGTCAACGACGTGCTCAACGCCTCGCGGCTGTCCCATCCCGGCGACCGGCTGCGGCTGACCGAGTTCGAGCTCAACATGCTGGTCGAGGACCAGCTGGCCGGGCTCTTCCCGGTGGCCATGAGCAAGCGCATCGCCCTGGACGCCAGCCTGTCGCCGCGCGCCGGGAAGATCCGCGCCGACCGGGACCGGACCGGCCAGATGCTCACCAACCTGATCGGCAACGCCCTCAAGTTCACGCCGACCGGCGGCACCGTGGTGGTGGCCACCGACGGCGGCGGCGACTGGGTGGAGTGCTCGGTGTCGGACACCGGCCCGGGCCTCGAGCCCGGCGACCGCGAGGCGCTCTTCAGGGCCTTCTCGCGGGCCAGCGCCGTGCCCACCGGCGGCGAGCCGTCCACCGGCCTGGGGCTGTACATCACCCGGCGCATCGCCGAGGCCCACGGGGGCACGGTGGGCGCCGACGGCTCGCCGGGCCGGGGCAGCACCTTCCACTTCCGCCTGCCCAGGGCGGCGATGGAGCAGCCCGGAGGGGACGCGGACGCGGAGGAGGGCGGAAGATGATCAGGCTGACCAGCGCGGCCCGCGGAAAGCTCGCGGTAATCCGGGTCGAGGGCGAGGTCCAGTCGGCGGACAACCAGGCCTTCGCCGAGGCCCTCAGGCGCCTGCCGCCCCCGCCGGCCGGCCGGATGGTCCTGGACCTCTCCGCCCTGGAGTACCTGAACAGCCGCGGGCTGGGCGACCTGATGCTCTTCTACCAGGACGCGCGCGCCCGCGGCCAAGAGATGGCCGCGGCCGGCGCCCGCCCCGCGGTCCTCAAGGTCATGCGCGTGGTTGGGCTCGACCGCTTCGTGCCCTGCTTCGACACGGTCGAGGCCGCCGAGCGGGCCTGGTCAGGCAGGTAACCGCGCGACGGCCCTCCCCCGGCCCGGGAGCGTCTTCGGCCCGGGCTTCGTCCGGTCAGGAGTGCGTCCGGAAAACAACCGGGGGCGTCCCCCCGACGCCCCCGTGAGCACGGCCGTCTCCGGCCGCGCTAGACTCGGAATCTCGTCACTGCCCGTTGGCGTTGAGCACCGCCCCGGAGCCGGCCGGCAGCTGGGCCAGGCTGGCGGCCCCGGAAGCCGGCGCCACCTTGTTGGGGATGCGCAGCGTCTGGCCCACCCGCATCTTCTTGACGTTGAGGCCGGGGTTGGCATCCATGATCAGCCCCCACTTGCGGCGGTCGCCGAGGGTCTTGGCGGCGATGCGCTCCAGGCTCACGTCGCCCCTCTGGACGATGTACTCGCGGTAGGGAGGAGGAGGAGGAGGCGGCGGCGGCGGCGGGGGCGGAGGAGGCAGCTGGGCATTGCCGTTGGGCCGAACCGGGGCCTCGTCCCCCCTGCGAGGCCCCGGCGCGTTGTTGTCGGTGTTCGAGTTGGCGTCGTTGCCCGGCGCCTGCGGCGGGCGGAGCACGACGGTGAGGTTGGGCGGGCCGCCGGCGCCGGTCGCGCCGCCCTTGGACGCCTGGCCGCGGTCCCAGCAGAGCGTGACCACCAGGATGGCCAGGGCGGCCAGGGCGCAGAGCCCGAGCTTGAACTCGCGGAACAGGTCTCCGCGCTCGGCGTTGGACAGCGCGCGGCGCGGCTTGGCGTTGGGATCGCGGATGATGACTTTGCTGGACATGGCGCCTACCCCTGGCTCTGGGCGAGCGGAGCGCCGCCGGCTGAGAGCTCTTCGCGGATCTGTCGGAGGGTCTTGCCGCGCCTGCGGAGCTCGGCGATCTCGGCCAGGCGGGCGAAGACCCGCCCGTCGTACAGCCAGCGCCCGCTTCCGGTCTGGCCCGCGGGCTCGATAAGCCCCATCACCCGGTAGAAGTACAGCTGCTGCCGGCTGACGCCCCGCGAGTTGCGGATGACTTGCCCCGTCCTCCAGGTCCCCAAGGTTCCCCCAGGCAGCCCGACGGCGATGACACCACGGTCATGGGGCATCCGGGACCGTCCCGGACGCCGGCACCGCCTAGCAGCCCCCGCGCCGGGATACTTATCGGAGGCAGGTGTGTCCGGGCTTTAGGGCTAGATGGGAAATCTTGCGCGAGAAGCGCGGCGCACGGCCCGGCGCTTGACGCCGGCGGCCTCGTGGATAGGGCAATGCCCCGAAGGAGAATGGAAATGGGCAGCCTCATATCCGCAGAACGCATCGAACGCTGCATTCACTCTGTGCGAGGCCAGAGGGTCATGCTGGACAGCGACCTGGCCAAACTGTACGGAGTGGAGGTCAAGCGCCTTAACGAACAGGTACGCCGCAACGAGGATCGCTTCCCGCCGGAGTTCATGTTCCAACTGACGCCGAAGGAGTTCGAGTCTCTAAGGTCGCAAATTGCGACCTTAGAGAGGGGCCGCGGCCAGCACCGCAAGTAATTGGAGCGAAAACTGGTCGAGCACGACAAGAGTTTCGCCGTGGTCTTCGAGGCCATCCGCCGGCTTATGGAGCCAGAAGCGCCGGAGGACCCGCCCAAGGAGCGGATGGGCTATCACCCCCACGGGGCTCCGACCAGGAAGCCGTGAGCCCTAGCAGCCCGTTGAAAAAGAGGCGGGGTCGCGACGCTTGAGATTGTGGCCTCAGGCAAGGAACGACGACGAAGGCGTGTCCGGGAGACACGCTGAGGAGGAGAGACGCCGCATGAGGCCGCAAGATCAAGCGTCCCTTCGGGTGGCGTCCGGACGGCCCGTCTGCGGCGTTGCCCTTCGACTCGCCGGTGGGCTCGCTCAGGGCCCCGAGCACCGTCGAGGGGCTCGTCGCCCGGCCTTCGCAGCCGAAGCGGCTGCTTCGGCGGAGTGGGCTCGCCGTGTCGCGTTGGACACGGCTTCCTCCTCGCGCCTTGCATCCGGGCCGTTCGGACGCAACGCGATCCCCGCCACTTTTTCAACGGGCTGCTAAGCCACCAACGCAGGTCACGGACATCTGGCTGTCGCCGGCGGGCCTGCGGAATCCGGGCCGGCGATGCCGCTTGACAGCCATGCCGGGCGGGGCATACTCCAAGTGAGGCTGAATGAGTTGAGGATGAATCCGACAACGCCGAGCCCGAGCCCGGAAATCCCGCCGCAGGCGGACCGGGGGCAGCGCCGCCTCGACCGGGGCGAGGAGTCGGCGAGTGATAACGGATGCTGGCCTCGGAATGACTCCGGAAGAAGCGTTAGGACTACAGTGAAGCCCCTTGCAGGGAGGCATTCATGCTAAAACAATCATTCCGTATGGCTGCTGCTGCAGTGGGACTAATGTCGTGTTGTCTTAGCAGTTGTAGCCAGTTCCACACGGACCAGGCGATGATTGAAGCCGTCAACAACGGCGACCACGCAGAGGTTGAGCGCTTGCTGAAGGCGGGAGCGGATGTGAACGCAAGGGATTCCTCGCCAGACTCATGGAGAGAGACGGTGCTGCATAGGGCCGTCTTTAAGAACGACAGGAAGCTTGTAGAACTTCTCCTCGCTAAGGGCGCCGATCTAGAGGCCAAGAACAAGAGGGGTGAGACTCCTCTCATAATATGCGCCGTAGGACATGGCCCGGATGTCATGGCCCTCTTGATCGACAAGGGCGCCAACGTTAATGCGCGCGACGGAACTACCCGGCCGGCACTGCAGTTGGCCGCCGACATCGGATATCTGCCCGCTGTCAAGCTGCTGCTTGCCAGAGGTGCTGCCGTCAATGCCACGGATGGTGGCGGAATGACGGCCTTGCACGAAGCGGTCCTTCGAGACAAGGCCGCTGTTGTCGACCTGCTGTTGGCCAATGGCGCCACAATTGACGCCAGGGAGCAAGCTGGTCAGACCCCGCTGCATGTGGCATGTATCCTGGGCAGAACACCGATCGCGCGCGTTCTGGTCGAAAAGGGCGCTGATGTGAATGCCAAGACAAACGAGGGGAAGACCGCGTTGGCTTTGGCCCTCCGGAAACAGTACAGCTCTCTGACAGACCTTCTGCGGCAACACGGGGGGCGCGAGTAAGGTGACGACAGAACGTGTGCTGACAGTCAAGCTGGCTGCGATCGTATTGGGTACCCTGGCGCTTGTCTCGGCAGCCGGATGCCGGCGGTCAGAGGGGGATGCCAGCCACTCTGGTCCTACGCTCCAAGACATTGTGTTTCCGGCCAAGGACTTGCCCAAGGGGTTCACCATCCCGAAATGGGAGGGCGAAGACAAGCTGCCCTTCGTATCCAGCAATCCGCAGATTAGCCGAGAGAGGAGGTTCATTGAGGGCTTTGCCCTTGAGTTGTTCGGTCAGAAGCTGGCCACCGCCGTGGAGCGGGCACTCTTCGTTCTCTATGCCGACGAATCGAGGGATCAGCAGATACTGGTTGTTGCTTTCCAGTTCCCCAGTGCAGCCCTGGCCAATGATGCTGAGCTGGCCTATGCCAAGGCCGTTAAGGAAGGCGCCGTCGATCCATCCGAGCAAGCACGCAGAGACGAGGTGCTGGCGGTTATGATAAGGGGCATGGATGTCACCGATGCGGTATGGCTACACATGCAGAAGCTTCTTGCTAGGGCTGTACCGACTGCGGTAACCCCGGGAACTGTGCCGGACTCGGGCTATTCCGGGGACAGCTACCTGCATAAGAGCCGGTCTCCGAGCTGAGCGGAGCTGAGATGGACTGATCTGCCGATAGACCGGCATCCCGTTCCTGCCCCGAACCGCCCTTCCTTGACCCGCCTAGCCCCACTTATGTAATAGAACTGTCGCACCCACCCGCCAGACGCAAGGCCACTAAATGCGCGCCTTAAGGTTATGTATTAGGAGTGTCGCACCCGGCTGCCCTGCCCTGCCCCGCCCCGCCCCGCCAACGAAGTGCCGGCTCAGCTCCAGCAGTTATCTTCGAGAGACAGCTACTTCGGCTCCAAGACTTTCGGGAACCACCGCAGCCGGTCGGCCTCCCGGCCGAGTTCCGTCCGGCCGCAGCGGCGGACCAGCGCCTTGTAGAAGCGGTCGGCGGCCTGCGGGTCGCGGTTCTGGAGCCAGCCGCCGGCCTCGCATAGCACCCGGGCGGTCGCATCGGAGTCGTCGGGCATCATCCCGGCGGCTTCCCAGGCCAGGTTCGCCGCCCGGTAGCGGTAGTGATAGCGCTCCTCCGGGGCAACCTTGTTGAGCGCCAGTCTGGCCAGTTCATCCCTGCTGCCGACGTTGATCCTGGCCGCGGCCATCTCCTCGCGCAGCCGCTGCCAGCGGCCGTCCTGACCGGCGCGCAGCCTGGTGGCCGGCTCGAGTTCGTAGCTGCCGCCGGCCCAGGCCCAGTCCGGCTCGCACTCCGTGCCAAGCAGATCGAGCCCGTGACGGCGCATGATCCGGGCGGCCCTCCAGAGCGCCTCGGCCCGCGCGGCCTGCGGCTTCTTCGGGTCGCGCCCTTCGCCCAGCGCGCCGGACAGTTCGTCGAGCCTGGGCCGCAGTTCGGCGGGCAGGTACGGGCGCGCCGCGTCGAAGCGCCCGGCCCGGACCAGCCGCCTCGCCAGCAGCCAACGCAGCCAGAGGCCGCCCCCGCCGCCGTGGCGGAACTCGCACCTTTCCGGCAGCGCGGCCTGCTGCCTGGGCTCCGGCCAGTTGGCATCCACATACCCGGTCAGTTCGTCGAGCGTGAGCACCCGCTCGGCAACGTAACCCGCGTCCAGGCTGTAGCCGCCGCGGGCCAGGCAGTCGAGCGCCTCGGAGTAGTGCCGGCGGGCCAGCTGCAGCACGCCGAGTTCGCCGCGGACCAGTTCCCGCGCGGAGAAACAGCCCGAGGGCTCCTCGCCCGCCGTGAGACCGCCCAGGCGGTCCTCCCAGCGCTCGTCCTGCGGGAACCCGCGCGACGCTCTGGCCAGCAGCCCGGCGGCAGCGTCGAGCTTCCCCGCGCGCATGAGCAGTTTGGCACGCAGCCAGTTGGCGGAGGGCGAATCGTCCGGCGCGCGCTCGAGCCAGCGCCCGGCGCCGTCCATATCCCCGAGCTGATAGGCGGCCGCGGCCAGGCGGTCGGCCCCGGTGAAAGCCTCCTTGCCGGCCCCCTCCACCGCCGCGAGCCAGGCCCGGGCCTGCTTCTCATCGACGCGGTGGAATGGCCCGCCCCGCGAGACCAGGTAGGCGGTGACCACCGCGCGGGCGGCGGAGTCGGCCGCGGCCGCCTTCAGGGCCTCGGGGCCGGAATCCAGGACGCTCCCGGCAGCGGTCTGCAGCGACTGGACCGCCGTGCCGTCGCCAGCCGCCAGCTGCTCGAGGTACAGACGGATGGCCTCGCCGTGACGCTTGCGGTGCAGTTCGGCCCGGGCCTGCCAGCCCCAGCTGGCCGCGGCTAGGCCCAGGCTGTCGGCGAAACCCTCGGCGGCCAGCGCCCTGGTCTTCTCGAACCAGGGGATGGCCTTCTCCCATCCGGCGCCCTCCTCGTCGAGCAGGCTGCGGCCGATCATGAAGGCGGCCCAGACGCTGCGGTTGCGCTGCTCGCCGGCCGGCCGCGCCAGGAGTTTCTCCCAGGTGGCGCGGGGCTCGGCGCCCCGGCCGCCCTGGCGCCAGAGCAACGCGCCACGGATGTAGTCCTCAAACTCGCCGGGCAGCCCGGCCGGGACTTCGAGGACCTTGAAATCCGGGCGCTCCGGCGGCTGCTGGTCCCAGGGCGTCTCGCTCTGCCGCGCCTCGTAGCGGAGCGCCTCGGCCAGCGTCCGGTACCCGGCCAGGATCTGCGCGCGCCGCTTCTCCGCGACCTTGGACGACGTGAGCGCCCTGCCCAGTTCAGCAAGGTCCGCCTCGATGGTCTGCCGCCAGGGATTGGCCTTTTCCGGCACGACCGCCTTGAAGCGCGCCGCCGCCGGCAGCTTCATCCGGCGCATTTCGTCCTGGAAACAGGCCGCCGGAGCGGTCAGCAGCGCCCGGTCGCCCATGACCAGGAGTTGGTTGGGGAAGAACGGCCCGCAAGCCAGGAGAGCCGCGGGCAAGGCGGCCACCGCAAGCGCCGCGCCGGCGCAGAGCATCACCCGGCGGTTACCGCGCGACATCGGCCTTCACCTCCGGCTCGCCGGCAAAGCGCAGCCAGCCGATGGCCCGGCTCTGCCCGGGAGCCAGCCGCCATCGCGCCGCGCCCGTCGGCGACGAGAACGTGGCCGAGCTGGCGTTCCTGCCGGACAGGTCGAACCCTCCGATGGCGTCGGCCGCCAGGAGTTCTCCGGCGCTCCAGCGCACCTGCACGACCGCGCCCGGGGGGCCATCCGCCTCGCCGGCGTTCGCCAAAACCACCTCCACCAGCCCCTTCTCCGGGCGTCCGAGTTCGGCCTTAAGCGAGGCGACTGGCGCCCGTCCGGCCATGGCCGCGGCCAGCGTCGGCCAGCGCCAGTTGAGGACATCGGACTCGACCGGCAGGCGGTACCAGATCAAGCCGGTCATGCAGGCCGGGCGGCTCTCCGTCCAGTCGCGGACCAGCCCGGCCATGGCCGCCGGGTCGGCCCGGAGCTCGCGCAACCGGACGTCCGGTCCCCAGGCGGCCATGGGGCCCTCGGCGGACACCCCCAGGAATCGTCCGCCGCGATCGAAGGCCATCACGTAGCCGTAGGTGGGCAGCGCCACCCGGAAGGGCACGCCGATCCGGCCGGCCGACTCAACCGCCCGGCGGGCGGAGTCGGCGTCGCAGAGGACGGCATCCGCCTCGGGGCTCCTGGGGCGCTCCAGCGAATGGACCTGAAGCACATAGCCGCCGGCCTCCGCGGCCAGTCGTGCGAAGCTGCGGTGCTTCAGCCAGCAGGGCAGCGCCGTGACCGTCACGGGCACCGGCGCCACCCTCTCCCGGATGGCCTGCACCCACCGGCGATAGCCGTCGAGATCGGACTCGGCGCAGTCGAAGTCCACCTGAAGCTCGGCCGGCTGGACTCCTCCGGCGCGGGCCTCGCGCAGAAGCTCCGCAGCCTGGCCCGCCAGGAAATCGGCAAGTGCATCGCCCTCGGCGAATGGGCCGCGATACGGCCCTATCCGCAGGGCCAGGCCGACCGGCCGTCCGGCCGCGGCCAGCGCCGGCCAGTCAGGCAGAACGCGGATGGCGGTCGGTCGGCCGTTGCGGATCTGCACCTCGGCGGCGAGGCAGGTGAAGCCATCCATCCGGGGCGCGGCCCGAGCCAGCGCCTCCCGCACAGCCGGCCGCCAGGAGCGCTGCCAGACATAGGCCTCCTGGGGCATGGCCCCGCCCGCTGCCGGCGCCGGGGAGGAGACGAGCACGACGAACAGTCCGACGGCGGCCGCCGCTGTGACGATACCCCAGAAGGCCAGCCGGGCGCCGCGGCCGCGGCCACGACCACGGACCGAGGCCAACGCCGCCAAACACCCGGACAGCCATCCCGCCACGCCGGCTCCCTTCATTCCCACATGCCCTATGTGCAGCCCGGCAGCCGTCGCCTTTCGATATTTCTGGCCCGGCGAATATTCCAGGCTATCCCGGGGGCAGTGTTCCTGCCCCAGCCAGCCCATTCCAGTCCCGCCTGGACCTACTTATGTAAAAGAACTGTCACACCCCGCCGCGCAGACGCAACCAACGCGAAATACGCGCCTTAAGGTTATGTATTGCGAGTGTCACCCCCACCCCGCTCTTCATCCCTGCCCCGCCCCTCCGCCCCCGCCCCCACCATAGTTCCTGGCCAGTTCGAGCAGCCAGGCCTGCGTCTCGGCCAGGGGTGGGGCGTGCAGGTCCGGCGGGGTGTGGCAGGCGGCGAAGACGCAGTCGACCGGCTTGGCGCTCAGGTGCGTGGCGCCCAGCTTGGTGTGCAGCGAGCAGCCGCCGAAGGTCCGGCCGGCGCCGCCGGGCAGCGGCAGCGCGCCGTTCCAGAAGACGCAGTGCCAGTCGTAGGGCAGCTGCTCGCGCGTCGCCCGGCGCGAGGCCAGGTACTCGTGCAGCGAGAAGGGCTGGCCCTCCCGCGCGCGGGTGCCCTCCACCGGCGTGATGTGCGTGAGCGTCTCGCCCTTGACGATGGAGCACGGGAAGAAGACCGTCATGGGCTCGGCCAGTCCCGGGCACTCCTCGGGCGTCACCCGGGCCACGTCGTAGTAGGTGTGCAGGAACTGCTGCGGGCCCAGGCCCGGCTCGAACTGGAAGCGGAGGTCGCCGGCCGCGTAGGCCTGGTAGGCCAGGGCCACGTTCCAGAAGAGCGCGAAGCCGCTGGTCGCGCAGCAGCCGCCGTCGCAGGCCAGGCAGTCGCGGGTCTGGCCGGCGCGAGCGCGGTTGGCCGCGACGAGCCGGAGGATCTCCTCGGGGAACGGCTGCGGTTCAATCATCTGCGGCTCTCTTCAAAACGCCCCGCCCCCCCTACCCCCTGCCACCCGCAACCCGGCATTCGGCTTTCGGCTTTCGGAACGGACGGCCCTGGAGGGACCTTGGGCTTTGGGCTTTGGGCTTTGGGAACGGCCCTCAACCCTCCACCTTCCACCCTCCACCTTGCACCTTGCACCACCTCCAACCTCCAAGCCTCAACCGTCACTGTCTCGCCGCGTACTCCTTCCACCCGCGCTCGATGTCCTCGATCTTGGAGCCGTAGGCCTTCTCCAGCGCCTCGGTCTGGTCGACGCGGCTCTTGAGCGCGGCGATGAACTTCAGGTACTTGTCCGGCCCGGCGGCGATCAGCGCGTTGGTCACCGACCAACTCTGCTGGTAGTCGATGGCCCGGAGCTCGGTCATGTTCTTGGCCATCAGCCCCGGCAGCGGGGTGGTCTTGCCGGCCAGGGCGGCCCGGCGCACGGACTCCTTCCACTGGATGCCCGGGTCGAGGTCCTTGGGGTCGTAGTCGATGCACCAGACCACCGGCTTGCCCATCTCCAGGGCCTCGGAATAGCTGGAGAAGCCCTCGTTGAGCCAGGCCGGCAGCCGGCCCTTGAAGCCGTGCACCTGGTTGACCAGCACGTGGCCGTAGCCGTGGACGATGTTGTGCATGTAGTCCGCCCCGGCCCGCTCGCGGACGCAGATCACGTAGTTGCGGGTGCCGTACATGCTCAGGCCGTGGGTGCGCACCAGGCGGAGCTTCTGCTCGGCGCCGAGCTTGGCGTCCGCGCCGTACCAGTCCAGGAAGCGGGTCCAGGTGTCCACCAGGCCGATGGTCACGATGCGGGTGTCGGCCGGGCGGGTGAACTCGAAGCCCTCCGGCCCGAAGGCCGCGCGGAGCTTGAGCAGCAGCCCCTCGCAGGAGGCGGCGACCTTGCCGGCCTCCTCGCGGGTCATGTCCGCGTCCAGGCAGAAGTGGCGGGTCTCGCCGTGGAAGAGCTCCCCGCCGACGGCCTTGTCCATGGCCTTCCACTGCTCCCGCCGGGCGGCCAGCGCCTTGGACAGGTCGCCGAGCGAGGCCCTGGTCAGGTCGTCGCGGCAGGAGGGGCACTCCAGCCAGCCGACCCCGCCGCAGCACCCCGGCAGCTCCTTCACGGCGCTGGAGACCACGAACTCGGTCGGGCCGTGGCGCGGGCACGCGAGCAGCCCGCGGCTGCCGCACTGCTGGCACTTCTTCTCGCGCGGCGCGAAGGGGTTCTTGCGGGTCTCCGCCCCCGACTCGGGCGCGGGCGCCGGATCGGCCGGGGCCGGAGGGACTGCCGGCACGACCGGGACCGCCGGCGTCGCCGGGGGAACGACCGGCGGCGGAGGCGGCGCGGGCGTCTCAGGGCCGGGGCCGGGGGCGGGGGCCGGCTTCCTCTTCGCGGCGGCCTCGACCACGGCGAGCAGCACCTCGTCGCTGAACTTCTTCTCCTTGAGCTTGAGCAGGTTCTCCGGGGTGGCCTCGAAGTCCACCCCCTGGGTCTGGACCATCTTGACCAGCACCGGATCGCCCATCCCGGCATCGCGGAGCTTGACCAGGTCGTCCACGGTCAGCGCCAGGGCCGGGGCGGCCAGCAGCACCGCCGCCGCCATCCAGAGCCCCAGGACTCTCAGGAACCTGCCCATGCGGCACCTCCTCTGCGCCGCCATTCTCGCCGCCGACGCCCCTACGGCAAGCGCCGGAGCACCCGCCCCTCCACCCGGAAGGCCCCGGTGGACGCGGCGGGCAGGTCGACCACGATGCGCCGCAGCCGGACGGGCTCCCGCGAGTGGGTGCGCAGGTCGAACTGCTCCAGCCGGAAGCGCGCTCCGGCCGGCTCGGCGATGCGCAGCGTCAGCGTGCTCCTCCGGCCGCGGACGACCGCGGTGCGCCCCCGGACGGCCACCGGCAGCCAGGTGACCAGCGCCTCCTCGACCGGCAGCGGCCGGCCGGAGAAGGCGAAGCGGTCCTCCAGCCGGAAGCTCCCGCCCGGCGCAAGCTCCAGACGCCGTCCCAGCCTCGCCAGCCCCCTGACCGGGTAGGCCTCGGCGAATTCCACCTCGGCGGACTTCCGCGGGCCGTCCGGTCGGAAGGCCGTGAGCGCGCCGCGGAACTCCCGGCCGCGCTGCTGCTCGGCCCCGCCCACCAGCGGGACGCTGTGCCCGCGGGACGCGGCCTGCACGAAGAGTTCGTAGCGCCGGGGGCCGAAGAACTCCCGGGTGTAGGGCGGCGCGCCGGGGTCGCAGAGCAGGTCCTCGCCGCGGCAGTGCAGCACGAAGCTGCCCACGTCGTTGTGGTTGTGGTTCTCGGCGTTGTGCCCGGCCTTGCCGGCCAGGACCAGGGGCCCCGAGCGCAGCCGGAAGATGCCGACCGCCGGCAGCAGCGCGTCGCCGACCGGCGGGGCGGCCCGGCGCCGCCCGTCCCACCAGAGCAGGTCGCGGAGCAGCATGGGCAGGCGGTAGCCGGCCGCCAGCGGCCCGTTGAGCAGCCCGAGCAGCCCCGGCTCGCCGGCGCGCTCCGCCAGCCGGGCCATGACCCCGGGGTGGAATCCGGCCCGCGGCGGACAGTCGGCGTGGCTGTAGAACCAGCCCTCCGACAGCCGCACGGCCAGCGGCGACCGGGCGATCAGCCGCATCCGGGGGCCGGCCAGCAGGTCGCAGCGCCCGCCGGTCCGGCCGCGCAGCAACTCGGCGAAGGCCACGAAGTTCATCAGCCCGTAGTGCCAGTAGGCCACGCCCTCGTCGCTGGCCCCGTCGGCGGCGAAGGCCCCGGCCAGGAAGCGCCCCAGCGCGCCCAGGACCAGGTTCAGGCCGCGCGAGAGCCGGCGCGGGTCGCCCTCGCAGTACAGCAGCGCCGCCCCGGTCGAGGAGGCGCAGACGCCGGTCCAGTTGTTGTGGCCGTCCATGAAGGGGATGCCCAGCGGCGCGGTGCCCAGCGCCAGGGCGGCCAGGTCCTCGGCGCCATCGGCCGTGCGCGGCTGAACCCTCCGGGCGGCCCCGGCCAGGAACGGGTCGGTCACCCGGCGGCGGACCTCGGCCCGGACCCGGGCGTCCACCTCGCCGGCCAGTTCCCCGCGGAAGAGCTCCAGCGTCTCGGCCAGGGCGAAGGCCGTCTCGGTGGCGAAGAGGTCGAGCCCGCCGCGCTCGTGGGCCGGCAGGATCCAGGTGCTCTCCTCGCACAGCGCCCAGAGCAGGTCCTGCAAGGCGTCGAGCGTCCCCGCCCCCGGCCGCAGGAAGTGGACCAGCGCGGCGGCGGTCAGCATCCGGCGGCGCTCGAAATAGGGGCCCTCGAAGCGCCCGCGGTCCCCGGTCCTCTGGAACTGGCGGTAGAGCGAATAAGGAAGCCCGGGCGCCGCCCGGCCCCCGGCGGCCATGGCCTCGACCTGGGCCAGCAGCCGGCGGACCGCGGGCCGGGCCGCCAGCGCCCGGCGGAAGCGGCGCCCGGCCCGTTCGAGCTCCGGGAACATGGTGCGGCGAACGGCGACCATCTCCGGGGTGACGCGCGGCAGCGGCATGACGGGATCCTCCGAAAAGATCCCGGATATGTTAGCGGCCGCCGGCGGGAGCGCCAGGAAGGGAACGGGGGGGCCGGGGCCTTTCAATTCTCGCGGTTCAGAGTGCCCGCAGCCGAACACCCAACATGCAACATCCAACACTCAACATGCAGTGAATG
The DNA here is from genome assembly GCA_022703445.1 of Planctomycetota bacterium. GTDB lineage: Bacteria > Planctomycetota > SZUA-567 > JAKLDR01 > JAKLDR01 > JAKLDR01. The sequence goes on from JAKLDR010000077.1 coordinate 18,449, forward strand.
TCGGAGGAATCTGTCAATGGGCAGCGGCAAGCACAGCAAGTACGCGTCCCTCGCCAGAAGGGCAACAAGATGAATCGGCCCTTTCCTCTGCTTCATTGCGTGTTGCATGTTGGGTGTTGCGTGTTGGATGTTGCATGTTCGGCCCTGGGACGCGGCTCGCCCCAAGCCTCCGCGCCGGGCGGAACGTTGATCCTGGGAAGAACTTAAAGACCCTGACGGGGGGGCAGGTGTCAGGTGTCGGGGCAGGGATGCAGCCGAAAACGGGCTCGTGTCCGTTCCGGCCTGTTCCTGACACCTGATACCTGACACCCCATTTCGCCGCACCCTTCGACAAGCTCAGGGTCCAACCGGACAGCTCTCCTCCGCGGCGTAAGCCACCCGGGCGCGGACCAGCCGCCGGCTGATGCTGTCGGCCACGTAGAGGTGCCGGTCGGTGACGCCCACGCCGGTCGGCCAGCACATGGCGATGTCCGGCTCGGCGAAGGGGCTCTTCATGTCCTTGGGGTCGTCGGCGCGGCGCGGCCGCGGCTGGCCGGTCTTGGCGTCGATCACCGCCGACTCCGGCCCGCAGTTGTCGGCGTTGCCGTAGCCGCCGATCGTCGTGATGGCGTTGCCGGCCGTGTCGATCACCCGCATCTGGTACATGGGCGTGTCCGGGAAGAAGACCCGGCCGAACTCGTCGACGTCGAAGGTCACGTTCTCGCAGTTGCAGTTGTAGTGCCCGATGTGGCCGATGCCCGGATGGACCCACTCCGCCCCGGTGATCTTCACGGGCTTCAGATTGCCGGCGCCGGTCGCGAAGTCGACCTCGAAGCTCTTGAGCGCCGGGTCGAGCTTGGGCTGGCCGGTGAAGGGATCGACGCCGTCGAAGTGAACCATCCCGCCCTTCGGGCTGAACTTCACGATGCTGCCGTAGTGGCTGGCCAGTTCCCCCTTGAGCTCCGGCGGCTGCTTCCAGCCCTTGGGCCGGACGATCTCGGCGATGTAGATGTTCCCCGCCGGGTCGAACTTCGGCCCGAGCGCCGGGTCGGAGACCTTCCAGATGATCGGACTGTCGAGCGCCGTGACCCGCTTGCCGGTCGGCAGGTACTCGTGCAGCGCCTTGGGGATGCGCCCGCCGTCGCCTTCGGTTATCACGTTGGGCTCGAGCACGAAGATGCGCCCGTCTCCCCAGCGGATGCCCAGGGTGTGAGGCAGGCCGACCATCCCGACTCGCGCGTAGGCCAGGGGCGAGGGACCGGCCGGCGGAACCTTTTCGTTGCGGTAGGGCTTGAGATCCTCCTCGGTGGGGAGTCGCGGCTCCTCCCAGGTCAGCCGCTTGCCGGAGCGGTCCCACTTGGCCAGGGCGTGGCGCCACCAGATGCCGTATAGGTTGCCGTCCGGTCCGGGCATGAGCTGCGGTCCGCCGCCGGAGCCAACGCCGTTCGAGATGCCCGCCGGGGCCACGAACTCCGACTTGCCGTCCTCGGCGATCCGCTCCCAGGTCTCCCCGCCGCCGGAGTTGAGGACGTAGACCTCGCGAGTCCGACGGTCGACGGCCAGACCGTAGTAACCCATTTCGTGCCGGGCGCCGGGCAGCGCCTCGAACTTCCCGCCAACCTCGCTCACCTCGAACTTGCCGCCGGCGTCCTCGGCCCGGGCGATGTAGCCGCAGCGACTGGTGGCCAGCCAGGCCACCGCGCGCTCGCCGGACCCGTCCACAACCATGTTGACGGTGTCGGCGCCGGCGCCCTTGCGGGGCAGGGGCAACTCGGCGGCGGGCTTGGCGTCCTTCCAGCCCGGGAACTTCACGAGCCTGGGCCCGCCCTTGCCGTTGGTCACGACGTAGACCGCTCCGCTGGCCGGATGCACTCCGACGTTCGACGGCGCGTCGCAGGCGATCTCGCCCCTGATCTTGCCGTCGTCCTCACCGAGGACCAGCACCCGGTTGTTGGCCGGGTCGCAGGCCAGCAGGTTGCCCTTGCCGTCGCTGGCCAACCCGCCCGGTGTCGCGCCGAGGTGGGTCGCATCCTTGCCGGGGGTGCCGCGCTCGCCGAAGAAGATGTCGAGCCCGGTGCACTCCGGCAGGCGCAGCCGGTGGATGACCGCCGGAGCGCCCTTCCCGCGGCGATCCTGCAGTCCGGCGACGAAGAGGCTCTTCCCGTCCGAGGAGACCGCCAGGTGCGAGCGTTCGGCAAACTCCGGGAGCTCGCCGATCTTCGACTTGTCGAGCGGGTGCCGGCCGAGGACGCCGCCGCCCTCGGTCGAGAGCAGCACGATCTCCGCCGGGCGGAAGGGGTTGCCGCCGCAGAGCGGGAAGAAGAGCGTCTTGCCGTCGGCGGCCACCGCCATCGTGGCGCTGGCCGAGCCGCCGAGCCAGGGCATGAGGTCGGCTTCCGACTCCCGTCCCGGCGCGGGACGGCCCTGAAGCGTGATCGTGTTGGGCACGCCCCGAGCGGCCTCCCCTCCGGGAGTCGAGGCGAAGGGCAGGAGCGTCCGACGGTAGCTGCCGTCGCGGTTGAGCACCGCCAGCCGGCGCTTGGGGAAGTGCCCGCCGACGGGCGCGGCCACCTCGCGGACATAGAGTGCGCCGTCGGGCCCGACGGCCATGGTGCAGTGTCCCGAGAAGAGCTCCGGCCGGCTGAAGATTCTGTCGCACTTGGCGCCAAAGCCGAGCGCCACTCGGACCTTGAACGGGCCGCCGGCCGCGGACTTGCCATAATCGGCCTTGCCGTCCCAGACGATCTCCTGAGCCAGGCCGGGTTTGAGCGGCGGCGGCGGGTTCTGGCCGAGCACGCCAGCCACCAGGTGGCGCACCACCTGCCCCTTGGCATCCTCGATGAAGACCGCGACGTCGGTCGGCGCCGAGACCGCGAAGCTGATCTTCGCGCCGTCGCCGTCCTTGCTGGCCATTGGCTTGGCGGTGAACCCCGGCTCGCCGGCGGCGGCCGCGGCGGCCGCCAGAATCAGTCCGAGGGTTGTGGATGCGGCTGTTCTCATGGCTGTTCTCCCCTCTGTCCGGGGCGGCGACACGACTGCGCCCTGCCGGCAAGATCGATGAAGGCGCCCCGGCGAACGAGCCGGTCCTGAAGCTTCCTGACATCCACTTCGCGCACGCCGGACTTGCTCCGCGCGGCCATCGCCGCGGCCAGCCCGGCGGCCTCGCCGGTGGCGAAACAGGCGGGCATGACCCGGACCGAGCCGTGCATGAGCCGGTCGCAGGACACGGCCCGGCCGGCAACCAGCAGGTTCTCCACGTTCCTGGGGATGAGCGAGCGATAGGGGATGCCGTAGTGCTCGCCGGGCTCAAGCCGGGCTTCCATGCCCGGGCGGGTGAGCCTACGGACCTCGGCCGGGGTGCGGCCGGCGACGTGCACGTCGACATCGTTGCAGTAGCTGGCGATATCGTCGGGACTCTTGCGGCGCTGGAGGAAGTGGTCGATGTCCATGCGGTACTCACCGGAGATGCGGCGGGTCTCACGCACGCCGACCAACCCGGCGCTCGAGGCGACGAACGCCCGGCCGCAGCCCGGGACCTCGCGGCGGAGCAAGGCGCAAAGCTCCTGGGCCATGCGCCGCCCCTCCATGATGGCGCGCGTAAGTGAGGCGGCATCGGTTCCGTCGGTGTCGAACTGGTGTTTGTAGTTGAAGCCGATGGCCACGGCGTCGGCATGGGCGGGGCTCATGCAGTAGTGGTGGTCATGCCGGCAGGAGATCTTCCCGGCCAGGCTCGCGGCCTTCAGCAGCGGGCCGAATATCGCCCGGCGGCTGAGCCGAAGTCCGGCGGCCGGGGTCAGCCCGGCCACGACGAAGCAGACCGTGCTCGGCTGCAGCCGCCCGCGCTCGTCGCCCTTCTCGAAGGGACAGCCGGCGCGCGCGGCCACGTCGGCGTCTCCGGTGGCATCGACGAAGGCCCGGGCGCGCCACTCCTCCGCCCCGGACTTGCTCCAGGTCCGCAGGGCCACGATGCGCCGCCCGTGGAGGACCGGCTCGGTCGCCTGGGTGAAGAGGCGCGCACAGACCCCTGCTCCGGAGACCTTTTCGTCCAAGAGCACCTTGAGCCGCTCCGCGTCGATCCGCACCCAGTCGTATCTGGGCATCTCCCCGGTCGGCGGGTGGCGCTTGGTGAAGGCGCCCCCGCGCTTGCGGAGTTCCTCGAGGATCTCGAGTCCGATGCCGCGGATCACCGCGCGCCGGCCGTTGCTGAAGGGGTTGAAGGCCGGAACCAGGCCGCTGGTGGCCATGCCCCCGAAGCAGCCGGCCGCCTCGACGATCGCGACCCTGGCCCCGGCGCGCGCCGCCGAGAGCGCCGCGGCCACCCCCGCCGGCCCGCCGCCGGCCACGACCACGTCGAACTCACAGATGCCTGGCTTCATTGCCGTCCTTCCCTGCCTCACAGCCCCAGGCTCCCCCGTCACTTCCCGCCCAGCGCCCTGGCCACCTCGCCGGCGAGAGTCAGCAGTTTCTCGTCGTGTTCAGCCTGCATGCAACGGACGCCGTACCAGCCCTTGATGAAGGCCTCGCCGCGCTCGTCCAGGTAGCGGTTGGCCCGCGCCTCGAGGTCGCCCGCGATCTTCTTCTCCTCGATGGCCCGCTGGATGAAGAGGATCGCCTCGGCCATCTCAATGCCTTCACGGAACATCTCGAACCGCTCGGTGACCACCGGGCCGTCAGGGCCGGGGGCCAGCAGCGCCAGGGTGCTGCAGCTGGGACCTCCGGTGCCCGCACCGTTGTTGACGTAGTAGTACCCGCCGCTGGGCTTCCTGATCGGAAAGTAGTCCACGCCGAGGTCGCTCAGGCCGTCGTGCCCGCACATGATCTCGTCCTCGGCCACCCGGCGGACGTCGGTGAGCACCGCTTCGTCCCGGATGGACTCCCGGTAGGTGAAGTTGAAGAAACCCGGCCGCGGCTTGAGCAGCTCGCGGTAGCCCCTGGGATAGGACCGGCCGCAGTTCCAGACGGTGTCGGCGTAGCGCACCGGCATGGCGACCTTCTTGTCCGTGCCCGTGAACTTGCCGCCCAGGAGGCCGTTGTGCGCCGTGTAGCTCCAGACGCCGTCCGGCCAGATCTTGTGCAGGGCATCGACCAGCTGGCCCGACACGCCCGAGGCATAGCTGTTGCCCTGCATGGTGGTGTCGTCGAACCAGCCCCGGGCCTCGAGTTTCTTGCGCACCTCGTCGAGCACCGGCTTCCAGAACGCGATGAACTCCGGCGAGTCGGCGGGCGGCTGCTCCACCCTGCCCAGCTTGCCCGTGGAGGGGTCAAGGAGGGTCACGCCGACGGAGCTGCCGCCGGAGGGGGGAAGCCATCGCCACTTGCTCTCGCCGGGGAGGAGCCGCCACTCCCTCCAGCACGCCAGGCGCAGCGGGTGCGGCTTGCCGATGTTCTTGGCGACCGTGTCCAGGAACTTGTCGAAGACCGTGAAATCATGCTTGTAGGAGCCGTCGGGCTGCCTGATCCAGCGGACCATCGTCTCGGCGTTGCCACCCAGCTCGAAGAAGTCGAGGCACAGCTCGGCGATCGCCTGGCGCGAGTTAACCTCGGCCGCCAGCGCCATGCTCCTGCCGATGAGCTCGAAGTGCTTGTCCGACCACCGCGGGACGCCGTAGTGCAGGGCCAGGCTGTCCGGCGCGCTTTGCAGGAAGTTCGCCACCCGGAAATCCTTCGGGTCCGGCACCGTCCAGTCGCTGACGTCCACCCGCAGCGGCACGCTGGTCGGCGCCAGGCCCTCGGCCGCGACGCTGACCGTCCCCTCGTACCGGCCGGGCTTGGCGTCCCTGGGCACGCGCACTGTGAACCACAGTGACGCGACCGCACCGGGAACAAGCTCCTTGGGCGCCTCCCCCCGGTGGTAGACCATGGGCATGCCTTCCTGGGCGAAGGCCCGGCCGGCGTTGGAGACCGGGATCTCTGCGGGGATGGCCTCGAACAGCCCGTCGAAGCGGTACGCGCGCAGCCAGGACTTCCCGGCCACGGCCGGTTCGGCGCAGCGGACGAGCACCGCCGAAGACGGGATCTTCGCCCCGCCTGCGGCCTGGGCCAGGTCGCCGACCGTCACCTTGAGTCCTTTGATCGGCTGTGCCGAGCCTGCCGCCAGGCGCCCAGAGAACACTCCGTTGCGGGCAGCGAAGACCGCGATCGGCCGCAGCGGCTCGGTTGGAGCGCCGTAGTCGAAGGCGGTGAGCGTCTCGTAGGGCGCGACGTTCCACAGCCGGATGCCATTGGGTCGCGCCTGGTGGAGGCCGGCGGTAGCGGCGCCCGGGGGCGACACGGTCAGCCGGGCGTCGAGCACCCCCACCGGGGGCCACAGCC
>JAKLDR010000078.1 GCA_022703445.1 Planctomycetota bacterium
TGCGCAGCGCCCTCCGGAACTCGGTGGTCTGGTACTACCTGGAGTTGGCCCGGCGCATCGGCCCCGAGCGCGAGGCCGACTTCGTCCGGCGGCTGGGCTACGGGAACATGGACGCCAACGGCGGCCAGGGGGCCTTCTGGATCCAGGGGAAGCTGGCCATCTCCGCCGACGAGCAGGTCGCCTTCCTGCGGCGGCTCTGGGCCGGGGAGCTGCCGCTCTCCCCGGAGGCGCAGCGCGTCACCCGCGAGCTCATGGAACTCTCGCGCCGCGACGGGCGCGTGCTCTACGGCAAGACCGGCACGGGCGAGGCCACCCCCGGAGGGCCGCCGGCCGTCGGCTGGTTCGTCGGCTGCGTCAGCCGCGACGGGCACAACGCCTTCTTCGCCACGCGCCTGGGCGGCTCGGCCGACGCCACGGGCAAGGAGGCCCGCCGGATCACCGAGGAGATTCTGGAGAAGCTGAGGCTGTAGCGGAGACCAACGGCGGATTGGCGATTGTTGATTGATGACCTCCGATTGTTGAAGTGGGGTCGCGTCGCGCCTCTTCCTTCTGAAATCAACAATCGGCAATCATCAATCAGGAATCCGCAGTCCTCCTGTCGTGGGGCGCGCCGTCCGCGCCCCGGTCTCACCCCAGCTCCGGAAACCTCTCCCACGCCCCGCCGCACAATCCCTCGAGCGTGACCGCCACCGTCCACGGGTGGTAGTCGCAGCCGACCGAGCGCGGCTCGCCGGTGCGCAGGTCCTGCTGGATCAGCAGGCCGTCGGAGGGGCAGAAGCGCTCGCAGAGCCACCCCGGCCGGCCCCAGCCGAAGTCCTCGGAAGGCCGGCACACGCAGCAGCAGCCATAGCGGACGGCGTCGCGGGTGCGCTCGATCCAGTAGGGGTCGCCGGTCCGCTCGCCGAGGTAGAGGACCGGGTCGAGCGCGTTGAGGTGCATCGGGTGGATGTGCGGGTTGTGGGCCGAGGTCACCGAGCCGCCCGAGGAGCCCCAGTCGGCGCGGTCGAGCGGCGGCAGGATCGGCTTCGTGTTGTAGGCATAGCGCCAGAGCATCTCGAACTCGGCGCTGTCCCGGAGCATCGCCAGGCAGTCGGCGTCGCCGGTCCCGGCGTGGAGCGCGTGCGCGAGGTGCAGGAGCGCGAGGTTGCCCTCCTCGTCGGTGGCATTGTGCGTGTCCATGGGCGTGGCGCAGGGGGCGAGCGCGGCCACGTCGGCGCCATAGGCGGACGCGGCGCGCAGCGCGGCATCCCGGTACCTCTTCTCCCCGGTGTGGCGGTGGAGCTGCGCGAGCGCCGCGGCGAACCAGCAGCCGGCGAAGCCCGCGGCCCGGAGCGGCTCGCCGCTCTCGAGCGCGAAGGACACCGGAAACTTCCCGTCGGCCAGCCGCAGCTCGAGCGCCCGGTCGAGCACCCGGCGGGCCGCGGCGATCCAGGCTGGTGCGCGCTCGGGCACGAGGTCAGCGGAGCGGAGCAGGTAATAGCAGGCGTGGCCGTTGGTGTAGGCGTAGTGGGCCTCCGGGCTCAGCTCCGTCCACCACCCGCGGGCGTGGCCGCGCTCGCCGTCCTGGCAGTCCCAGAAGAAGCCCGAGGCCGGGTTGACCCCCCGGGCTATCCGGTCGAGCCGCCGGACGGCGTACTCGCCGAGCTCCGGCCGGGCGTAGCGCTTCTGCAGGAGCAGGAAGGGATACGCGGCCATGGCGCCGCCGGTCCAGCCGATCTCGGTGAGCGTCCGGGCGGGCTTGCCGTCCTTGATCTTGAAGAGCTCGCCGCCGGTCTCCGTGGCGTGCGTCGTGGAGGCCGGCGTCAGAACATCCGTCACCATGGCGTCGGCCAGCATCTTGACGGTCGCGCGGACGCCGTCGCCTGGCGGGGCTTCCTCGTGCATGAGTTCGCAGAGCCGGCGAATGACCGGTGCGTGGCCGCGGCGGTCGCCGCTCGCCGAGGAGAAGTGCCGGCAGACGAAGGTCTCGCTTCCCCTGAACTCGTGGTAGCCGCGCACCGCCGGGCCGTAGGCGCCGTCGTGGACGTACTGGACGGGCTCGACCACGTGGCCGATGGATATGCCGATGCCGCGCGAGAGGCACAGGCGCAGGCCGTTGGCCTCGCCGCTGTAGGGAGGCACGGCCAGCGCGCGCATGCCCTCGTCGCCGAAGAGGAAGGCGACGGGTGCGGTGGCCCGATCGGCGCGGATCCCCCAGAAGGGCGAGAGCATCCGTGGGGTGGCAAGATCCTGCCGCGCGGCGAGCTGCGGGTAGCCCGGGCCGGTGTCCTCCGGCCGGTTATCGCCGATCATGAAGCCGGGCAGCAGCGGGAAGGCGTTCGCGAAGCCCGGCTGCAGCCAGACGGTCGCCACGGCCGGCCCGGACCCCTCGATCTCGAGGTCGAGCCTGTCCCCGTCGAGCGCCAGGCGCGCCGCAAGCCCCCAGGCCGCGGCCCGGCCGTCGGAGAAGGCGACATGCCGCTCCGGCGCGCCGGGGCGGAGGACGGAAAAGTAGAAACCGGCGAGGTCTGGCGTGCTCATGGAATCATGTCAGGCTTCCCGCGGCCGCCGCCGCGCCCCTCAGAAGCCGCGCCCCATCAGCATCATCGGCAGCATCATGGCTACCGGGGAGAGGTCGGGTTTGATCCTGGCACGCACGGCGACCTCGCCGGCCTTGGCCTCGAGCTTGATGCTCTCGCCGAAGTCCTGGGCCGCCTTGAGCGCCGGCAGCTGCTGGGCCAGCTGCCTGATCTGGGCCAGCGCCCGGTCGCGGCCCTGCTCGAAGACCGCCTGGGAGGCTTTGAGCTTCTCGGCGTCCTTGCCGGAGGCGGTCATGGTGAAGTCTAGGGCCCCGCCATCGGCCCGGCCGGAGAAGGCGATGCTGTCCAGCCCGGCGAGGATCTCCTCCTTGCGGTAGGCGTCGGTCATCCTCGCGACCGCCCAGAGCTGGTCGGTCACCTTGACCGGCTTGAGCAGCGCGGCCATCCCGGCGTTCTCGCCGAGCGTGCCCTTGCCGGCCTTGAGGGCGGCGAGCATGCCCCTGGCAAAGTCGTCGACGGTCTTCTGATCGGCGCCGAGGATGCCCACAAAGCGCTCCCTGGAGGCCAGGAGCACCTGGCCGTGGTCGCCGCCACGGAACTTGACCACGTCGACGCCATCAACCTGCTCGGAGGTTCCGTCCAGGCCGGCCAGGGCCGCCTTGACCGCTGTCGGATCGTAGACGCCGCGGATCACCACACCGATGTGGCCGGCGTTGTTTCCGACGTTCTCGGCCACGCCGATGGTCGCGGTGTGGACGCGGACGTTGCCGGTGCGCTCGGCGACCTTGAGGACCGCATCGGCAAGCCTGGCCTTGACCGCGTCGAAGTCCAGGGCGGCATCGGTCGCGGCCGCGCCGGCCTTCTCCCTGGCCTCCTTGAAGAGCTTGTCGATGTCCACCGGACCGCCCGGCGGCAGGGACAGCTGGCCGACGACCGCGCTGTCCCTGGGCAGCAGCCAGACGTCGCTCCAGCGCTCTTCGGCGCTCGGCGCCGGGCGCGTCCAGGGACGGCCCTCGATGCGGGCGATGGCCGCCTGCGCGTAGTCGGCGACGAAGAGCTCCTTGGAGTCGAGCAGCCCCTTGAGGGCGGGCAGCGCCTCGGCCTTGCCCAGCTCGCCGAGCGTGCGGATGGCCATGAGCCGCCGGACCTCGCCGCCCTTGGCCGCGGCGGTGAGCTCGGTCACCAGGCCCTGGGCGCGGGAGCGCACTTCGGCGTCGGCGGTCTTCTCGGCGGCGGCGCGGAGCTGGGGGACGACCAGCGCACCCATGGCCCGGAGCTTGGCGGTGGCCGCCTCGCGGATCTTGAAGTCCTCGGAGCCGAGGTCGGCGATCAGCGCGCCGGCGTCGGCCGCCGCCGCGGCGGGCTTGAGCTCGGCGAGCATGGCGTCTGCGCCGGGCTTGACGCCCTTGGCCTTCCAGTAGGCGTCGGTCGGCAGGTAGTCGAGGAGGTCGTTGCCGCCGGCTCCGCCGGTGACCAGCAGCACGATGAACATGAATACCGCCGATAGCGCCATGGCCGAGATCCTTTCCAAGCCACTCCGTTCGGGCGCGAGCCGCGCAACGCGCCGATTCTCTCCGCTCAAGCGGGTATTTTCAACGCAGAGGCCGCAGAGGTACGCAGAGAACGGCAGGATGGCGGGCGGGGAGGTGGAGCAACCCTTCGACTCTGCTCAGGGCCGTGAGCTTGTCGAACGGATTCGGCATCTTCAGCTCCGACTTCGGTCGGGCCGAAGAGGCCTAAGCCGCTCCTCCGGGAGCGTTCCGCTCCCTGCGCGGCTTACGGCTTCGCTTCCATGGCGCTACGCCACGACAAGGTCGCCGCGCGTCTCTCTTTCAGACAATGGGCCACTTCCTCTGCGGCCTCTGCGTTGAGAATGGTCGTGCCCCGGCGGCGAGCGCCTTGACGAAGCCTGGGCCCGGCCTATGATCGCCGGCGCAACCCGGAATGAACGGAGCCGACCATGGATTTCGAAGCCGCCCTGCTCTGCGACGCCGCCACCGACCAGGGCGGCAAGCTCAACGTCCTGGGAGCCTTCGACACCATCCATACCCGCGGGTTCCCCACCACCCATCCGCAGTGCGCCATCGTCTACCGCATCCGGTTCAGCCGGCTGGAGGCCGGGAAGCACCGGGTCAAGGTGCGCTTGGTCACCGAGGATGGCGAGCCGGTCATCCCGCCGCTGGAGGCGGAACTGAACATCTCCCTGGGTCCGGGCGGCGACTCGGCTGTCTCGAACCTGGTCCTCAACCTCCAGCAACTCACCATCGCGAAGCCCGGCCGCTATTCCGTCGACCTGTCCATCGACGGGCGCCAGGAGAAGTCGATCCCGTTGACGGTGGTGAAGATGTAGGGGCGGTGGGAGGCAGGCAACCCGGCGACCGTCATCGGAGTGCCTAAAAGTTGTTCTCTATGGATGTCGCCGTCATAGCGACGGATGTTGTCCTCGGAATGGCCGCCGGCCGCTTCCCGTTTAACTGCCGTCCCAGGAGGGCCGCGGCCGCCGGGTTCGGCGCCAGGCGGACGGGACGATCGCCGGCTGGAGGGAAGGCCATGCGCTTTCTTTGGCGCCACAGGGTCGCGTTCCTGATCACGGCCGCGGTTCTGGCGGGGTGTGTGCTGGCTCTGCCGCCGATCCTCGGCGCTGCCCTGCGCGGGCGCGCCGAGGAGGGGATCCGGGAGGCGGCGAACGCGCCCGCCAGGCTCGGCAGCCTCTCGATCCACCTGCTGCCGCCCGGGGTGACGCTTTCGAAGCTGGAGATCGGTGACCCCGACCCGGCGGCGGGGAATCAGCCGCTGCTGCGGGCGGACTCGGTGCGCGTCGGCGTGTCCGCAGGAACAGTCTTCGGCGGCGCCCCGCGCCTGACCTTCCTATCGGTCTCCGGCCTGGCACTGAGCGTCCCGGTGGACGGGAACGGCGAATCGGGCCTCAGCCGGTTCCTGCAGGGGATGCCGGCGACGCGGAAGACCGAACTGCCCATCGAAACGCTGGTGCTCACGGACCTGCATCTGGCGACCTACGTGGACCATCGCCTGACGCGGTTTGGACCGCCCGCCGGGGACCCTGACGGCACGCTCGACGTCAGGCTCGTGCGCGTCCGGAACCTGGTTGTGCCCCCGCCTGGCGCCTGGCTGGGCAGGGAGGCCTGGATCCATGCGGTGGTGGAGGACGCGGTCTGCTCCGCGCCCGCGTCGGACCCGACCCCGGCGCCCGCGGGCAGCGTTCCCGACGGCGCCCGGGTCGAGTGGATCGCGGTGGAACTGGCCCAGGCCGCCGCGGCCGGCGCTCCGGTCAGGGTGAAGAGCATCGAGGTGCAGGGACTGGAATGCGCCAGCGTCTATGCGCAGAAGAGCCGGCCGCCCGCGCTGGATCGCGCCATCGGTGCCCTGATCCTCGGCCTGGGGCCCCTGGAGCCGGAGGGCCCGGGCCGCGGAGCGGACCGGTCCGTGCAGCCCGGGGCTGCGGGCCTCCTGATCGAGAGCCTGGCGCTGCGCCGGGGGCGCTACGAGGTCCGTGGTCCGGACGCTTCCGGCCGGCCCGCCTTCTGGAGGCTGACGGACCTGGTGGCGGACGGCCAAGCTCTGGCCTTCGGCGCGGCCGTGGCGACGCCCGTGCCGGGTCGGTTGCGGGTCGCGAGCCCCAGCGAGTCGAGCAGCGGGCCGGGGCAGCTTCTGCTCGAACTGACCGATCTCGCCGGCGGGTACCCGCAATCGAGCTTCGACGTCCACTACCGGGCGGAGGGCATCGCCGGGCCGCCGTTCACCCTGGTCTCCCAGGACGCGGATGGCCCGGGCATTGCGGCGGGGTGGATCGACGTCGCCTTCGACGGCACCTGCCGCCAGGGCCGGCTGGCAGTGGACGGCAGTCTGACGCTGAGCCCCGACTTCGCGGTGGACTCGACCATGGCCCAGCTGCTGGCCAGCATCGAGCGCGGCAGGCCCATCGAGCCCATCCGGGTGCGCGGGACCCTCGATAGCCCGGAGGCGTCGTGGCCCGGCTCCGTGTCGGAGGTCTTCAGGCGCGCCATGGGGGCGATTGTCGTCCGCGGCGCCATCGGCGGCCTGAAGACGACCGGCGCCATCGTGCGCTCGGCCATCGGGCGGGGAGCCAGCGCGGCCGGCCAGGCCGCCAAGAGCGCCGGCGGGGCGGTGGACAGCCTGTTGAAGGGCATCTTCGGCGGGGACTGACTGTCCACCGGGAAGCCCGGGTTTGCCGCAGAAAGGCTCAGAAGATGGTGGCAGGCGGCAGGCCAAAGGCATGTTGCTCTTCCTGCAGCCCCCAGCCTACAGCCTTATCCTTCGCGCCTCTTGCGCCCTCTTGCGGCCAACCGGACCCGCTCCGTCGAACTGGCCATCGACGGGCGGCAGGAGAAGTCGATCCCGTTGACGATGGTGAAGATGTGATGTAGGGAGGCCGGGCGGCGTCGGCTACTTCGCCCTGGCACCCTCCCCGGCGGCGTCGAAGAGCCACTTGACCACCGGCTGCCAGCCCTCGTGGTTGGGGCGCAGCGGCTCGCCGTTGCCGGCGCGGACCTCGCGGCTCCAGAGGTCGGTGAGCCGCCGGCGCAGCTCGTCGGCCTTCTCCGGCCCCATGGCGGCCGCCTTGGTGTCGAGGATCTCGCTGACCACCACCAGGGCCTCGGCGAACTGGATGCCCTCGCAGAAGGCCTCGTAGCGCATGGTGGTCCCCGCGCCGTCGGGGGCCGGCCAGACCATCTTCTTGAGGCTCGGCTCGCGCTGCGCGCAGCTGGAGTGCGGCCAGCGGTTGTAGAGGTCCCCGCGCCGGCTCTTGATCAGCGGCCAGAAGTCCAGGCAGATCCGCCCGACTCCCCGGGTGCGGCGCATCAGGGCGGTCATGCCCGTCTCGCGGTACCAGCTCAGACCCACCACCTGCTCGTGGCCGCTCATCCGCTCGTAGTCGGTGCCCGGCCAGTTGCGCTGCTTGTAGTAGGGCTGGGCGGGCTTGGCGGCGTCCAGCGGCGTGCCGTAACAGAACTCGTGCAGCACGGTGACGCCGCCGCCGGGCAGCTTGTCGGGCTGCTGGCTGTAGGTGCCCTGGTGGCAGCCGCGCATCCACCGGGCGCCGCCGGGCGTGACCTCGTTGAGGACCGCGAAGACCTCCTTGGGCGCGATGCTGTCCGAGAGGATGCCCAGGATCATGGCCTTCTCCAGCCCGCGCTTGGCCAGCCGTTCCTGGACCGCGTCCAGGAACGGCTTCCAAAACTTCTTGGCTTCCTCGCTGTCGAACCGGGGCACCTGCATGTGGCTGCGCTCGCCGGTCTTCTCGTCGACCACCGTCACGGTGGTCTCCTGGTCGGCCTTGAGCGCCGCCCAGTCGCCGGGCGAGTGCCAGATGTGCATGGCCACGAACTCGAGCTTGAGGTGCTTCTGGGCCAGGTCCATGTAGCGGTCGAAGACCTTGAAGTCGTAGGTGAAGCTTCCATCCGGCTTCTTGACCCAGGAGATCATGCCGTCGTCGTTGCCGAACTGGGTCTTGTCGACCACCGTGACGTTGACCAGCCGGTTGCCGGCGCGGCCCAGGAGCGCGAAGCTCTTCTCCATGAGCTTCCAGTGCTCCTCGGACCACTCCGGGACCTTGTACTGCATGGCCAGCGAGGTCGGCGACTGGTAGACGCCCACGTAGGTGCGGTAGTCCTTCGGCTCGGGCAGCGTCCAGTCGGCGACGGAGAGCTCGATCGGCACCCGGGCGACCTCGGCGCCGCCGGCGGTCACGACCGCCTCGCCGCGGTAGTCGCCGGCCGGGGCATCCTTGGGGACGGTCACGCGCAGGAGCACCGGCTGGACCGCGCCGAGCTCCGCCGGCGGCACGCGCGTGTCCGGGGGCGGCTTGGCCACCGGCACCTCGGCCGGCGGCTCGGCCTGCAGGGCGTCGAACCACGGGACCCGCCCGTAGAAGGCGACGTCCGGAAGCGCGTAGAGCACCGCGGCGCCGGCGCCGGGGATGACTCCGCCGCCTTTGGCTGCCTTGAGGTCACCGACCGTCACCTTGGGGGCCTTCAGCGCCGCGTCGGAACCGATCACCAGCTGGCCGCAGAAGGAGCCGTTCCTCGCCCCGACGATGCGCATCGGGCGCAGGCCCTCGCCGGAGTCGCCGTAGTCGAGCGGTGTGAGCCGGACGTTGGTGTCCTCGGTCCAGACCTGCACGCCCTTGGGCCGGGCCAGGTTCGGCGCGGCGCCGGAGCCGGCCGCCTGCAGGCGGAGATCGAAGATGTTCATCGGGATCCAGTAGGGCTTGGTGGCGCCCTCCGGTGCCTTGAACCAGCGCAGCGCCTCGAAGGGATACTCCGAGCGCCGGAGCTCAATGGTCAGGAGGTTCTCGCCTTTGCGGATCGCGTCGGCCGGGAGCTTCACCGGTCCGAGGACGCGGGTGCGCCGGGCCTTGCGCTCCTCTGCGTCCCTCTTCGCGTCGCCAGTGACCCGCTCCCAGTAGTACGGATGCTCGCCGAAAGGCACGATGACGCCCTTGTCGTCGACGTAGACGTCCTTGGGGTACATCTCCGCCGGAGTCTCGGGTTTGAGCTCGCCGGCCGGCAGGTGCCCGCGGGCGATCTCCTTGCCGTTGAGGCAGACGCGCACGCCACCGTAGTACTTGATGGTCAGGTACAGGCCCTGCACCGCCGCCGGGTCGGTCACCTGGAAGCGGCCGCGCAGGCAGAGCGCCGCGCTCGAGAAGCGCCTGCAGGCCAGCCCGCGCATCCAGGGGATCCGCGAGCGAGGCCAGCCGTAGTCGTCGAAGGCGACCGAGTCCCATCCGGCGGGGGCGGCCGGGCTCTCCTGCTGGTCGACCTGGTCGTAGGGCGGCGGCACCTCCTTGCCGACCAGCGGCCTGGGCGCCTCGGCCGGCTGGCCGGAGGCCTTCAGGGCCTCGACCGGGATGACCGGCTTGCGCAGGGTCGCGAACCAGCGCCAGTAGCTGTCGATGCTGAGGATGTCGACCGCGCCGGCCGGAACCGCCCCGGCCTCGGCCGGCGCCGGCTTGGCCTGGATCTCGCCGCCGCGGCCGGCTCCCATCATGAACGCCACAGTCAACAACCCCATGATTGCCGGCTGCATGCCAGTCTGCATTGTTCGGCCTCCCCGTCAGGCAAGTCCTAAGTCACCGTATCATACACCGTACAAGATGCAACGTTGACCGCACAACTTGTTTGTGGATTGGACTTCCTGGCGCCGTTCGACAAGCGCGTGGGCTGGCTCAGGACGATGCGCGACGTCAACCCGCTCAGGGTCTGACCGGACAGCTCTCCTCCGCCGCCGCGACCAGGTCCACCCGCAGGATCCGGCGGTTGATGAAGTCGGAGACGTAGACGCCGCTCTTCCCGGGGCTGGCGGTGACCGGCCAGGCGAAGGGAATGGCCGAGTCCTTGACGGCCCCGCCAGGCCCTGAGCCTGTCGAAGGGGAGTCCGCGTTGCCGTAGTCCCCGAAGAAGAAGAGCGGGTTCCCAGCCGCATCCAGCACCTGGACCCCGAACTGGCCGACGTCGGGCACGAAGGCCCGGCCCCAGTAGTCCAGGCCGAAGCGGCTGGTGTAGCAGCCGCAGGCGCCCACGCTCCAGTTGCTGGCCGGCGTCACCGTGAAGCCGCCCCGGCACCAGAGCGCGCCCTCGGCGAAGGCCTCGGTGCCGCGCATGTTCGACACCAGCTTGGTCATCTTGTCGGCGCCCGCCGGCGGCCACTCGCCGGCCTTGGCGTCGGGGTTCTTGTAGTGGAGCGCGCCGCCGGCCGGCGGGAACTTGACCACGCTGCCGTACATCCAGGAGTACCAGCCGGTGGGGGGCTTCCCCGGGCCGAAGGCCGCCGGGACGATCTCGTCGGCGTGCTTCGCCGCCGCGGCCACGTAGATGTTCCCGGCCAGGTCCATGAGCGGCGAGCCGTCGGTGCCGGAGAGGCCCTTGACCGCCGCCGTCTCCTTGAGCTTGCCGTCCGGCCCGAAGACCCACACGCCGTAGGCCTTCTCGACGTTGCCGATGACCAGAACCTCGCCGCGCGGCGAGATGGAGAACCCCTTGGAGCCAGTGCAGCCGTGGCCCCACTTGTTGCCGGGCAGCTTCTTTAGCGAACTCTCCGCGCCGCCGGGGAATATGACCGGCTTGCCGTCGCGGTCGTAGAGCGAGATGTCCACCAGGCTCGGCTGGTAGCTGCTCATGAATAGCGCGGCGAGCTCCCCGTTGGGGCCCACACCCACGTCCTGGCCCTTGATGCCCGGGAAGGTCTTGACCTCGCCGGTCTTGCCGTCGACCCGCGCGAAGACGTGGTCGGAGTAGCCGTGGACGAAGACGTCGTCGTTGACCATCGAGGCGGCGATGTGGTAGGGGTCGGTCAGCGCCCGGTGCTTTATGACCTCGACCGGCGCGGAGAGCTTGCCGTCGCGGTCCTCGACCCGCTCCACGCCGCGCTTGGCCTGGGCGCCCTCGCCGAAGGTGCGGGCCAGCCAGAGGTTGACGCCCTTGTCCGAGGCGTGCAGGCTCAGCGTGCAGTATGGGAAGCCCACGTCGGTCTCGGCGGCCGCGGGCTTGCCGATGCCCGGGAACTTGACGAGCTTCGAGACTTCCGGCTTCTTGCCCTTCGTCGCGGTGAGCACGTAGACCGCGCCGGACTTCCTGTCGACGGCCACCTGGTCGGGGGCCTCGACGTCCAGCTTCCCGGCCCACTTGCCCTCGGCGTCGAAGACCGCCACGCGGTTGTTGCCCCAGTCGCAGACGTAGAGCCGGCCCTCGGCGTCGGTGTCGAGGCCGCGCGGAGCGTTGAGGTGGGTCTCGTCGGCGCCGGGCTTGTGCAGCTCGCCGATGAAGGGCTTGGCCGGGTCCTTGTCGTCCCAGCCGACGCGGTAGACCACCTGGTGCGGCGGCGTGCCGAAGCCGTCGTCATAGCTGCCGTCCTTGAGGTGGCCGGAGGTGTAGATCCACTTCTCGTCGGGCGAGAGCGCCAGCCAGCAGAGGCCGTAGGGACACTTCTCGGCCGAGGTGGGCGGGCCGAAGTAGCTGTCGCGCGGCGTGCCGCCGGCGGTGTCGACCACCAGCACGCGCTGGGCGAGGCGCCCGCCGGCGTTGTGGGTCTTGGCGGCGTTTACCAGGAGAATATGGCCCTTGGAGGTGATGGGCATGCGCTGCGGGCGCATCCCGGTGCTCTCCGGGTAGAGGTCGCGAAAGGCGCCGTGGTGCACCGCTGGCAGTACCCGCCCGTCGGCGAGTTTCGCCCGCGGCAGGCCGGCGAGCTTCTCCTGCGCGAGGTTCGCCGGGTAGGGCATGACCGTCCGGACGTACTTGCCCTCCTGGGTGTAGGCCTCGAGCAGGAAGGTGGTCTTGGTCTGGCCAAGCTCCTCGAGGACGTAGACCAGCCCGTCGGGCCCGACGGTCGCGGCCCGCGGGCAGAAGGCGATGCCCGGCTCGGTGAAGAGCACCTTGCCGAGCCGGGCGGAGGTGCCGAGGCGGACGCGGACGTTAAAGGGTTGAGGGTGGATGGTGGAAGGTGGAGGGTTCCCGAAGTCGTCCTTGCCGTCCCACTCGATCGACTGGGCCAGGCCCTCCTTGAGCGGCGCCGGCGGCGGGGTCTTGCCGCCGAGCGCCCCGGCGGCCAGGTGCCGGACGACGTTGCCGGCCGCGTCGAGCACCGCGACCTCGCAGTCGGTCGGCGCGGAGGCGGCGAAGGCGATCTTCACGGCCGCGCCGGCCTTATCCGCCGAGGGCTTGGCGGAGAACGCGACTTCGGCGGCGTCGCCCGCGGGCAACGCCAGGATGGCCAGGACGATGGACAGGGCGATTGGGCGCATGGTTGACTCCTTCGGGAGCATTACAGAAGCCGGGGCCGGGTAATGCAAGGGCAGAACGGTTGGCCGCAAAGAGGCGCAACAGAAGCTCTCAGACTACTGGTTACCGATTTGAGGCGCGGCAACTCGCATCTTCCTGTAGTCTGTGGTCTGCAGCCTGTAGCCTGCCTCACCCTTGTGCCTCTTGCGCCTTGTTGCGACCGGTCTATCATCTGCCGTCATGGCTCTCCTGCTGGTGATTGTCGGCTGCGGCCTGTTTCTGCTCCTTGCCTATCTCGGCTACGGACGGGTGCTCTCGCGGCTCTTCGGCCTGGACCGGGCGGCGCGCACCCCGGCGGTGGAACTGCGCGACGACGCCGACTACGCCCCCATCCGGCCGCGGTTCCTGCTCGGCCAGCACTTCTCGGCCATCGCCGCGGCCGGGCCGATCGTCGGGCCGATCCTGGCCGGGGCCATGTTCGGGTGGGCGCCGGCGCTGATCTGGGTGCTCCTCGGTTGCGTGCTGATCGGCGGGGTCCACGACCTCGGAGCCCTGGTCGCCTCGGTGCGCCACCGGGCGCGCTCCATCACCGAGGTCGTCCGCCGGCACGTCAGCGGCCGGGCCTACGCCCTCTTCCTGGTCTTCGTGTGGATCTCGCTGATCTACGTCATCGTCGTCTTCACCGACATCGTCGCCGGCTCCTTCGTGGGCGCCCAGAGGCTGGAGGACGGCACGACGGTCACCGGCGGGGCCATCGCCTCGAGCTCGCTGATCTACCTGGCGCTGCCGGTGATCATGGGCCTGCTGATGCGCTACGCGAAGCTGCCGCTCTTCTGGGCCACGCTGATCTTCCTGCCGCTGGTGGCCCTGGGCATCTGGGCCGGGCCGCACCTGCCGCTCGACCTCTCCCGGCTCTTCGGCGATCCCGGCGACGCCGCGGCCGCCGACAGCGCCCGGAAGCTCTGGGACCTGCTGCTCCTGGGCTACTGCTTCGCCGCCTCGCTGCTGCCCATGTGGCTCCTGCTCCAGCCGCGCGGACACCTGGGCGGCTACTTCCTCTACGCGGCGCTCCTGGGCGGGCTCCTGGGGATCGTCGTCGGCGCGGTCTCCGGGAGCGCGGCGGTGCAGTACCCGGCCTTCCGCGGCTGGAGCGGACCGGACGGCTCGAACCCGCTCTTCCCGGTGCTCTTCGTGACCGTGGCCTGCGGGGCCTGCTCCGGATTCCACGCCCTGGTGGCCTCGGGCACCACATCGAAGCAGCTGGCCCTGGAGACCGACGCCCGGCCGGTGGGCTACGGAGCGATGCTCCTGGAGGGCATGGTGGCGGTCGTCTCGCTCTGCTGCGTGATGGTCCTGGCGCCGGGCGGGGCCGGGAAAGCCCCCAATCTGGTCTACGCCCAGGGCATCGGCGGGTTCCTGGGGACCTTCGGAGTGCCGGCGGCCTTCGCGGTGAGCTTCGCCCTGCTGGCCTTCACCACCTTCGTCTACGATACCCTGGACGTCTCCACGCGGCTGGGACGGTACGTCCTCGAGGAGCTCTTCGGGACGCGCCTGGGCAACGCCGGCCGGTGGGTGGCCACCGCGCTCACCGCCGGCGTGCCGCTCCTCTTCGTGATGCAGAGCATCCCGGACGGCAGGGGCGGGTTCGTAGCGGCCTGGAAGGTCTTCTGGAGCCTGTTCGGCGCCAGCAACCAGCTGCTGGCCGCGCTGACACTGCTGGCCGTCACCGTCTGGCTGGTCCGCACCGGCCGGCGCTGGGCCTGGGCGGTGACCGGGCTGCCGGCGGCCTTCATGTACGTCACCAGCGTCTGGGCGCTGGCCCGCTTCGTCCTGGACGGCTTCCGGCCGGCGGGCCCCGGACAGGGACTGCCGCTTTGGTCGTCGCCGGTGCCCTGGGCGGCGATGGTGCTCACCGCCCTGGCGCTGGTGCTCCTGGCCGAGGCCGTGCGGGCCTTCGCACGGCCGGCCGAGGAGGACGCCGCCCGGAGCTAGCGTGCGGCCGGAAACCAGGGCGCAGTCTTGGCCTCCTGCGGCAAGCGGCGGTGACCGATATAGAAGTCTGAGCACCGGTCTCCGGAGGAACTGACGTTGACGATGGCGATGATGATATGCAGCCTGGTGGCCCTGGCCATCGGCGCCATCCTCACCCTGGTGGGGTGGCTCATGGTGCTGGTCGTCGCCTTCCGCCAGGGTGCGGGCTGGGGACTGGGCGTGCTCTGTTTCGCGCCGGTCAAGTGGGTTTTCGTCAGCCGCTACTGGAAGCAGGCCAAGAACGGCTTCATCACTCAGATGTGCGGCTGGGGAGCGCTGGTCCTGGCTCTCGTGCTGACGGCCTGCACCGGAGTGATGGGCACGGTCAGGATCGAGGAGCCGCCGAAGCCGGCCGACGCGCGGGTCGAGGCTGAGCCACCCGCTCCCGCGCCAGCCAGGAAGGCTGAACCGGCCCAGCCACCGCCGGCCAAGCCGGTGAAGACCGCCAAGAAGGGGCCCAAGCGTCCGGCGCGCCAGACGCTTTCATCAACGCTGGAGGCGCCCGAGGCGGATTCCGGGGCCGCCCCGGCCGGCGCCGAGGCGCCATCCGAGTAACGCTGACCTGCCGGCCCCTGCCGCGTTGCGGCAGGAAACCTGGAGCGCGCTCCGAGGATGCGCCGGAGCAGAGGAGATCAAGGGATCATGGAGAACTCGGGCGGCAGCAGGGCGATGTCGGTCGTGGCGCTGGCGCTGGCGCTGGTCGCGGTGATCGTGGCGCTGGCCTTCGGCTCCCGCAGGCAGGGCCACGTCGCCCCGGAGGGCGCCCCCCCGGACGGCCGCCTGGAGGAGCTCGACGCCCGGGTGGCCGAACTCAAGGCCCGCCTGGCCCGGCTGGAGGCCGCGCCCGCCCCCCAGGCCTCGGCAGCGGCCGCGGACAAGGCCAAGTACGTCACCATGGACGCCGTGCTGCGCGACCAGGAGGCGCTCCTGGACGAGCTCCGTGCCAAGGTCAGGCAGCTGGAGTCGGGCGCGGCCGCCAGGACCGCTCCGGCCTCCGGCGGCAGGGTCCTGCGCGCCCAGCGCGTCGAGATCGTCGATGCCGAGGACAAGGTCCGCGGGGTGATCGAGGTCGGAGCCAGCGGTGCGCCGGCCATCAGCTTCCTGGACGCCGACGGCAAGGTGCGCAGCGAGTACCTGCTCACGCCCACCGGCAACGCCCGGCTCTTCTTCTCGGAGCGCGACGGCAAGCGTTACTCGCTGCTGCCGATCGTTACGGAGACTGTCAAGTAGGGTCGGTCAACCGCCGCGACACCAAGGGGAGCACTAAGAGCCCGGCGTTCCGCCATCGGCCCTCGGGACAACTCCGAAAGCCGAAACTCGAAAGCCCAAAGCCCAAAGCCCAAAGCCGAAAGCCGGCCGTTCTTGGGGTCTCTTTGGTTTGGAAGGTCACCCCTCAGCGCAGGTCGACGGCGGCCTCCGCCGCGTAGGTGAAGCCGATCACGCTCACCTGCCGGTTGACCGGATCGCTGACGTAGATCTTACCCCCGGCGACGGAGACGAAGGCCGGCCAGGCGAAGGCGATCCGCTTGGCGTCCGCCGCGTCATCGGCATTGCCGTAGCGGCCGATCCGGGCGATCAGGTTTCCGCCGGTGTCGAGCATCTGCACCGAGAAGCGGAAGACGTCCGGAGCGAAGACCCGCCCGTAGGGGTCGACCGCCAGGCGCGAGTTGAGGCAGCCGCAGGCCGGGTCGCCCCAGGGGCAGACCGCCATGGTCGTCGGGACGATGCCCATGCCGTGGTAGCGCCACCTGGCCCCGGCGATCTTCACGTCGCGGTTGAGGTAGCCTGAGCGGTAGTCGGCCGAGCCGGCCGGCGCGTTGTCGGTGGATAGCAGCGGCGACGGCTCGTCGCCGGGCTTGGGCTCCTTGGGCTTCTTGGTGCTGCCCAGGCCGTAGACCGCCCCGCCCTCCGGCCCGAACTTGAAGACCGATCCCCAGAAGAAGAGGTACGGGTTGCAGTAGAGGTAGCTCCAGGGTGCCTCGCGCTTCGGCTCCTTGGCGCCCCAGCGGTGCCAGTTCTGGACCGGCAGCTTGCCCATGAACTCCGGCGGAAAGGGCTTGTCGGCGGGCTTGACGTTGATGCCGAGATAGACGTTTCCGGCCGCGTCCACGCCGATGCCGCAGTCCGAGTCGCTCAGCCCGTCGACCAGCGCGGCGCGCTTCTTCTTGCCGTCGGGGCCGAAGACGTCCAGGCGGCTGTGCACCCCGCCCTCCCCCCAGCCCCAGTGGTTGACCGCGCGGATCATGTAGAGGTCGCCGTTGGGGGCCACGCAGTGCCCGTGGAGCCCGGCGTCCGGGCCGTAGCTGGTCCAGGGCCCGGTGGCGATCCGGTTCGTGTCCGAGCCGGGCAGGACGAGCGGCTTGCCGTCTGGGCCGTACTTGTGGATCGAGTTCGAGTCCCAGCCGCCGGTGGCGTACATGTTGCCGTCGCGGTCGAGCGCCACCTCGGTGGCGTCGAGCAGATTGGTCTTGGCGCCGGTGTTCAGGTCGATCGCGCGGATCGGTTTGCTCTTCAGTCCCGTGGACAGCTCCCGGACCAGCACGCGGTTCCTGTCCGGGTCGGCGGCCACGAACCAGGGGTACTTGAGGCCGTTGTGGTTGCCGAGCGGAGCGCCGGGCTCGAAGGCGGCGCCGTTCTCGGCGAGCGGGCAGAGCCCCTCGGACAGGGTGGCCCACAGCTTCCGCGGCTCGGCCTCCTGGTCGAGGGCGAAGAGCCCCAGGCCCAGCTGCTCGAAGCGTGAGAGCTCCTTGGGTGCCTCGTCCTTCCACGCGGCGAACTTGACGAGCAGGTTGGGCTTGCGCGGCGTCCTGGGCCTGGCCGCCTGCTCCTTCTTCCAGGCGTTGTACTGGGCCTGGGACATGGTGCTGGGGTCGGCCCACTTCTCCGGCCGCGGCCGGCAGAGCACGTAGAGCTCGCCGCTGGCGCGGTGGACGGCGATCTGCTCGGGGTTCTCGAGCGCGAGCTTCCCGAGCAGCTTGCCCTCGGCCGAGAAGAGCATCACCCGGCCGTTGCCGCGGTCGCAGACGTAGAGCCGGCCGTCCCGGTCGACGGCCACGCCCTGCGGGTCGTCGAAGTGCGCGTCGTCGGCGCCGGCCTCGTTCTTGCCGAGCCAGGGCTCGGCGCACTCCTTGTCCGACCACTTGGCGCGGAAGGCGCCGTGGCGCGGCTTGAAATGATCGGAGACGCCCGATAGCGTGAAGTAGACGTGCTCGCCGTCCGGGCTCACCGCCAGGTGGTCGAAGAACTTCGCCCCGGACTCGCCGGCCCCCTGCATCCCGTTGCGCGGCTTGAGGATCTCGGGTCCCACGAAGGCCACGCCCTCCGGCGCGCCGCCCCGCGGATCCATGGCCAGCAGGTGCCGCGGCGGGCCGTGCTCGGACATGGTGCCGACGGCGCTGGTCATCACCAGGTGGCCCTTGGGGTGCCAGCCGAACGTCTGGGGCTTCATCCCCGCGGTCATGGGCATGATCGCGTGGCCGTGGCCGCTCGAGACCATCGGCAGGCGCTCCCCTCCGATTTCGAGCTGGCCGACCGACTCGGTCCGTTCCTTGGGAGTCGCGGCCGGGTAGGGCATGACCGTGCGCAGGTACTTGCCATCCCGGCTGTAGACGCGCAGCTCCGACCGGCCCCACATCCCGTCGACGAGCATGACGAAGAGCTCGCCGCCCTTGCCGACGGAGATCGCGGTGACGCTTCCGCCCATGGTCAGGTCGTCTCGGCCGACGCGCTTCTCGAACCGGGCCTCGGAGCCCAGCCGGACGCGAACCTTGAACGGCCCGCCGGCGGCCGGCCGGCCGAGGTCGTCCTTCTTGTCCCAGATGAGCTCCTGTTTGAGCGCCCCCCTCGCCAACGGCTCGGGGGCGTTCGGCCCGAGCAACCCGGCGGCCAGGTGCCGGGCCACGGCCCCCTTGGCGTCGAGGACCGCGACCTCGACGTCGGTCGCCGCGGAGACTTCGAAGCTGACCCTGATCCCCTCTCCGGCCGCCTCGGCCTTCGGCTCGGCGACGAACTTGACCTGGGCGTCCTTGCGCGTATCGAGCGGAGCCTCGACCGTGCCGCCGAGGGCCGGGAGAGACATGGCGGCCAGCGCCGCCGCTAACCACGTTGCTCTGAGCATCGGTCGGGCCTCCTGTGGGTCGTCCCGGCCGCTATTTTACCTCCACCTCGACGACGTTGCCAAGCTCAGAGCGGTTTGCGGCCGCGTCCCAGGCCCGCGCCGCGAAGAAGCGCTTGCCGGCGGGCACCCCTTCGACCTCGACGCTCTGGGCCCCGGCCTTGGCGGCGGGCTCGCTGGCGACGTTGTCCGCGGCCCACCAGCTCGTGCTGGTCTTGGTCTTGTCCGGCCAGGCGCGGCGGACGAGCGGCATCCCGGCGTGCTTGATCTGCACCCGCGCAGCGTCGGCCGGAGTCGTCCAGGTGAGCCTGACCTTACCGCCGCCGAGGGCCTCGGCCTTGAGGTCCTTGATCTCGGCCGGAGCGGCCTTGTCCTCGCGCTCCGGCTGGTAGAGCGTGTAGTTCCAGGGGCGATGCGGGTAGGGCGCCGGGTCGAGGCTGTCGATGACCGCGCGGTAAGCGGCGTCGCCCGTCCAGCGGTGCGCCCAGGCGAAGGTCGGCGCCAGGTGCTGGTAGCTGCCCCCGCGCTTGCGGCGCTCGGCCGAGTCGGTCTTCTTCTCCAGGGCCGGCATGATCTGGGCGCGGAAGCGGTCGGGCTTGCCGGGTTCGTCGAGCTTGACCACGTAGTTCCAGCCGTAGGTGTAGCCGTCGGCCGGGTCCATGGTGGCCTCGTCCAGGATGAAGTCGAGCATGCCGGTGATCTGGTCGAGGGTGCGCTCGCTGGCGGCCACCTCGTAGTGGGCGCGCAGCCCCTGGATCACCTGGCACATCATGAAGGGCTTGTCGACCTTGTCGTTGCCGCCCTCCCAGGAGCCCATCACCCCGTAGTTGCCGCGCTCCTTGTTGACCTGCTTCCAGGAGACGTCGGCCATCCGGTCGAGGGACTTCCGCATCGGCTCCTCGCCGGTGATGCGCCAGGCCTCGGCCATGTTGTGGAAGGGCAGGCCGTCGGCGCGCGTGCCGGCGATCAGGTCGCCGCCGCCCTCGCGGAAGTCCACCCAGGCCTGGCACCAGCGCCCGATGGTGGTCACGGCGTCGAGGGCCAGCGGATCGCCCCAGATGCGCCAGGCGTCGAAGACCTCCTGGCAGCAGAAGTGCGAGTCGTTCCAGGTCATGAAGCCGTAGTGGCCGGTGCCCTCGCGGTACTTGCCGGCGCCGCGGGCCAGGCCGCAGTACTGGGCGTGGGTCAGCTTTTTGACGTCGCGCGGGTACTGGTAGTCGTCGATCCACAGCGGGGTCATCCCCGAGGAGTGCCGCGCGGTGGCGAGCAGGTTGTTGGCCTGTCCCGGGTCGCCGGTCTGGAGGAAGCCGCCCATGTCCGCCCCGTGGTAGCGGCGGCGGATGCGGTCGGAGATGTCCCCGCCCCAGGTCACCCAGTTGCGGCCGGAACCCCCGAGTTCCTTGGCGGCGCCCCCGGCGAAGGGCTTGGGGGGATACTGACCGCCCGGAGGTCGGATGAAACCCTGAGCCATCAGCCACTCGCGGGAGACGCTGGCCATCAGCGGATTGTTGAAGGCCTTGTCGGCGGCCTCGGCCTCCTCGGGCTTGAGCGGCGCGCCCAGTCGGAAGGACAGGTCGTGGGCCTTGCGGGTGCAGTCGTCGAGCCAGTGCAGCCCGCCGAAGCCCTTGGCGTACTTGGGCCAGAGCCGCATGGTGACCTTCCCGGCGGAGACCTCGCTGGCCTTGGGCCACTGGTGGTGGAACTGGCGCATGGAGGCCACGGCCCCGGCGCTCCCAGAGCTCAGGGCCGCCCAGCCGGCCGCGAAGTTGCCGGCGCCGAGTTCCTTCTCCCCGGTGAAGGCCTTGTAGCCGCGGAAGGCTCCGATGCCGGCCTTGGCCATGTTCTGTTCCTTGCTCCAATCCATGCAGATGGCGTTGTCGCTGGGCTTGTCCCACTTGTCGGTGCCGCAGGAGGCCTGCATCAGGTAGGCGGGCGTGCCGTTCTCGAGCTTGCCGGCGACCGGCTTGCCCCACTCACCGCCCAGGGCGAAGTCGGCGGCGCCCTTGAGTTCCGCCGGCTCCCAGACCACCGCGAAGTCCCTGAAGTAGAAGGGGCCCTTGGGGTCGTTGGGCGTGTTCTTCAGGGCCACGGTCAGGTCCCAGCGCCTTGCGGTGAGCCCTGTCGAACCGCTTTGGCCGGCATACGCGTAGACCCAGGCGATGAAGCCGAACTTGCCGTGGTCGGTGGGGCTCTCGGCCTTGAGGCACGCGCGCACCGGGCCGGCCTCCCAGACCGACCACTTGATGTCCTGCCCCTCGCCGGTGCGCTCCTTGCCGTCGGCATCGGTCAGCACCAGCTTGAACGGCGCGGTGAAATCCTTCTTGAAGGCCAGCCCGCCCATGGCGTAGCCGTCGGGCTTCTCCTCAATCTTGGCCGGCGCGGCGGGGGCCGGGTTCTGGCCGGCCTTCAGGCGGTAGGCCGCGGACTTCCCCGCCGGGACGTCGGCCAGGAAAGTGACCAGCAGCCACTTGACCGAGAGATCGTCCTTGCCGTCGGCCTTCTCGCGCCAGCGCTCCAGGACGCGGAACTGGGCGGGCACGGCCTTGCCGGAGGCGTCGAAGACCGCGACGCCCTCGGCCTCCTTGAGCGCGCCGCAGGGGATGGGCACGCCGGAGGAGCAGATCTCGCCCTTGCGCTCCACGCCGGCCGTGTCCCAGACGGTGAAGGGCACGTCCAGCGCGGCCGGGGCGGCCGGCTGCCCGGCCAGGGCACCGGCGGCGCACAGGACCAGCGCCAGGATTGACATCGACATGGAAGCCATCAGGATGCCGCGTTCACGCATCGCCTTCTTCCTCCCAAGAGCCCCGTTCAGCGACCGGGGGTCAGGGCGGTTACACCCGGAAGGCGGGCTTTGTCGTCCGGAATGCCCGCACAACCGGTTGTCTGTCAGGCTGGTGCGGACAGGCAAGTTGGACGCTTCCTCACCTCCGTCCACGACCCTCCTAGACACACGGACCGTCCGCATTCGAGTTGCAAACCGCCGTGGCGCACGTACGATGTCTTCCGGAGGGTCCTATCTCCGTGCCACGTCCGATTCGGAAGAGCTATGCGCTCCGCCGCCATCTCACTTCGGGCGAGGTCGCCAGGCTCTCCAACATGTCCAAGCGCGCGGTCGTCAAGGCCATCGCGTCCGGGCGGCTGAAGGCCTCCGCCACGGTCGGCGGCCACTACCGCATCGCGGTGCGGACGGCCCGGGAGTTCCTGGCGGGCCGGGGCCTGGACCCGTCGGTCCTGGAGATCCGCACCAACCAGGCGGTGGTCCTCTCCCGGGACCGGTTCGTGTGCAACCTGCTGGCCGGGGCGCTCAACCGCGCGGGCATGGACGTGCACGTCGCCGAGGACCTCTTCGCCGCCGGGGCGCTGTGCAGCGAATACCGCCCGGTCCTGGTGCTGGTCGACACCATCCTGGCCGGGCCGGATCCGGCCGTCGTCTTCCGCCACATCCGCGCAGTGGACTTCTGCCGGGCCGCGCGGCTGGTGGCCATGATCTTCCGCGACGAGAACGTCGCCGCGCGCTGCCGCGCCGCCGGCGCCGACGCGGTCCTGGGCAAGCCGATATCCATGGCCGAGGTCACCGCCCTGCTCACCGCCTTCCGGCTTGGACCGGGCAGGAGATGACCGCGAACGGAACGGGCCGGGCGGAAGGCCCGGACTGGAGGACGCCGCGATGCACCGCATGATCGTGCTCTACCACTCGCGAACGGGGAACACCGAGAAGATGGCCAGGGCGGTGGCCGAGGGGGCCATCGCCGCCGGCGCCGAGGCGGTCACCTCCCGGGTCGATGGCTTCAAGGCCGAGCACCTCAGGGACTACGGCGCCATCGCCATAGGCAGCCCGACCTACTACGGCGGCATGGCCGCCGAGGTCAAGAAGCTCATCGACGAGAGCGTCCGGCTGCACGGCTCGCTCGACGGGAAGATCGGCGGGGCCTTCGCCTCCAGCGCCAACGTGGGCGGCGGCAACGAGACCACGGTCATGGACATCCTCCAGGCCATGCTGATCCACGGCATGGTGATCCAGGGAACGCACGTCGGGGACCACTACGGCCCGGTGGCCGTGGGCGTCCCCGACCAGCGCGCGCTCGAAGGCTGCCGGGCCCTGGGTCGCCGGATGGCCCGGCTGATGCAGGCGGTGGACGGCCGGCTGGCCTCCGGAGCGTGACCGGGTTCTGATTGACCTGCCCGGCCGGTGGCATATAATCCGCGTTCTCTGGCAGCAGCTCCGGGTGTTAGATACACCTTGATGGACGGGGGGACGCGCCGGTGGACCACAGGGAAACCCGCTTCCTGAAGACCCTCATCGACGGCGGCCGGCTGTCCTTCAAGGCCGCCGCCGACCTGGAGGCCGAGCGCGGGCAGGCCGACGTCTCCGGCCAGCCGGTATGGGACCTGGCCGTCGAGAAGGGGCTCATCACCCAGCAGCAGGCCGACGAGGTCCTGATGCAGATCTCCGGCGGCAGCAAGCCGGCCGCCGAGGGCCGGGGCGTCCGCACCGACCTGGGCAACTACGAGCTGCTCGGCCGGCTCGGCCAGGGCGGCATGGGCGCGGTCTACAAGGCCCGCCAGAAGTCGATGGACCGGGTGGTGGCCCTCAAGGTCCTGCCCAAGAACCTGGCCCGCAACCAGAACTTCATCACCCGCTTCCTGCGCGAGGCCCGCGCGGCCGGGAAGCTGGCCCACCCCAACATCGTCACCGGCATCGACGCCGGGGTGATCGACGGCTACTACTACTTCGCCATGGAGTACGTCGACGGCCGCAACCTCGGCGACCGCGTCCGCCAGGACGGCCCGCTCTCCGAGAAGGACGTCATCGAGATCGGCCGGCAGCTGTCCGACGCCCTGGAGTACGCCCACAGCCGCGGGATGGTCCACCGGGACGTCAAGCCCGAGAACATCCTGCTCACCAACGGCGGCGTGGCCAAGCTCTGCGACCTGGGCCTGGCGCGCTCCAACGTCGCTGACGACGAGGAGCTGCGCCTCACCCAGGCCGGCTGCGCGGTGGGCACGCCCTACTACATCTCCCCCGAGCAGGTCCGCGGCGGCGAGCCCGACGCCCGGTCGGACATCTACTCCCTGGGCTGCTCTCTCTACCACCTGGCCTCCGGCCGCCCCCCCTTCCAGGGGAACAGCCCCATGGCCACCATGCAGATGCACCTGACCGAGACCGCCGTGCGGCTCACCGAGGCGAACCCGGACATGAGCCGCGCGCTCGAGTCGGTCATCGAGCGGATGATGGCCCGGGACCCGGCGGAGCGCTACCAGACCGCCCGGGCGGCGGCCGACGACTTCTGCAAGATGGCGGCCGGCGGCGTGCCCGCCGCGCTGACCTCGGCCCTGGCCGAGCGCCGCCGGGTGGGCGGGCCGCGCCTGGACACCACCCGCAAGGGCCTGGGCGGGAGCACCGCCGCCACCGGCCCCATCGGGCGCCGCGGCATCCGCACCGCCATCGAGCCGCCGGTCTTCCAGGAGGCCGGGGCCACGGCCGACACCCGGCCGCTGAACTTCGTCGGGCGGATGCAGTCCTGGCAGCTGGTCACGTTCTTCGCCATCGGCGCGCTGGTGGCCGGGGGCGGCGGCTTCCTGGGGATCCGCTGGCTGCGCGACCGCAAGGCGGCCAGGGACTCGGCGGTCGTCGAGCGGCCGCCCGACCCGGTGCCCACCGAGGACCCCCTCAAGGCCCTGCGCGAGAAGCTCGCCGGCGCCCGGGACTACGAGGTCAAGCGCCCCACCAACTTCGTGGAGATATCCACCCTGTACGAGAAGCTCCTGCAGGAGCCGGGCG
>JAKLDR010000079.1 GCA_022703445.1 Planctomycetota bacterium
TGATCCTGGCTGCCGAGCGCACCAGCCTCAACCTGCTCTGCCATCTCTCCGGCGTGGCCTCGCTCACCGCCGAGTACGTCGCCAGGGTGGCCGGCACGCGGGCGAAGATCTACGACACGCGCAAGACCACCCCGGGCCTGCGCCTCCTCGAGAAGTGGGCGGTGTCGGTGGGCGGCGGCATGAACCACCGCATGGGCCTGTGGGACGGGGTGCTCATCAAGGACAACCACCTGGCCCTGACCGGCACCTCGATAGCCGAGGCGGTGCATCGGGCCAAGGCGCGGGTGCGGTCGCTGCCCGGCCGCCGCAGCCTGGTCGAGGTCGAGGTCACCGACCTGGCCGGGCTGCGCGAGGCGGTGGGCGCCGGCGTGGACATCGTCATGCTCGACAACTTCATGCCGACCCACGCGGTCATAGCCGTCAAGATGGCCCGGGAGCTGGCCGAGAAGCGGGGCCGGCCGGTGGAGGTGGAGATCTCCGGCGGTGTCAGCCTCGGCACGGTCCGGGCCTTCGCCCGGGCCAACCCGGACCGGATCAGCGTCGGGGCGCTGACCCACTCGGCGCCGGCGATGGATATCTCGCTGGAACTGGAGAGAGAGCGGTGAACAACGACATCGGCGTGATGGCCCCGCTGCAGGCCGAAGGCCCGAGCCTCAAGGCGGTTGCCGACTTCGGCCTGAAGTGCTGCCAGCTGGTCAGCTGGAAGCCGAAGCTCTGGACCGCCGATGCCGCCAGGCGGCTCGTCGAGGAGTCGCGGGCGACCGGCGTGCGCATGACCGCCTTCTGGGCGGGCTGGCCGGGGCCGGCCAGATGGGACCTGGTGGAGGGGCCGGCGACGCTCGGCCTGGTGCCCTGGGACTACCGCCAGGAGCGGGTCGAGGCCCTCGTGGCCGCCGGCGGGTTCGCCAGGGCGCTCGGCGTCCCGGCGGTGATCACCCACCTGGGCTTCATCCCGGAGAGCCCGGTGGGCTCGCTCTTCGGCGAGGTGGTCGAGACCGTGCGCGGCGTGGCCGAGCACCTCGAGTCCCTGGGGGTCGAGTTCTGGTTCGAGACCGGCCAGGAGACGCCAGTGACCATGCTGCGGCTGATCAGCCAGGTCGGAACCGGCAACCTAGGCGTGAACCTCGATCCGGCCAACCTGATCCTCTACGGCAAGGGCAGCCCGGTCGACGCGCTCGACGTGCTCGGCCCCTACGTGCGCAATGTCCATGCCAAGGACGGCCTGTATCCCACCGACCCGATGAAGCTCGGCACGGAAGTGAGGGTGGGGCAGGGCAGGGTGCGCTTCCCGGAGTTCGTCCGGCGCCTGGGCGAGATCGGTTTCAAGGGCGAGTTCATCATCGAGCGGGAGATCTCCGGCGAAGAGCAGCGCCGGGACATCGCCGGGACCGTCGAATACCTGCGGGGACTGCTGGCCGCGAACTGAGGGACCTGAGTTGAGGATCCAGTTCGTCCGCCTCGAGAAGGGGAGCTTCGACTTCGAACTGCTGCTGGCGGGCCTGGCCCTGGCAGCCATCGCCGGGATGGCTGTCGTGCGCCTGGTGCCGCGGCAGTACCTGCCCGTGCCGCGCTGCACCTTCCACGCCGTCACCGGACATCCGTGCCTGACCTGCGGCGGGACGCGGGCGGCCACCGCCATCTCGCGCCTGGACCTCGGCAGGGCCTTCGCGTCGAACCCGCTGGTGGCCCTGGGCCTGGCGCTGGCCGGCCCGCTGGCCGTCTGGGGGCTGGTGGCCAGGTTCCTCAGGCTTCCCAGACCGCGGCTGGAGTGCTCGGCGCGCGAACGCCGGCTGCTGTGGGCCGGGATGGGGCTCCTGGCGGCCGCGAACTGGGCCTATCTCATAGCCGCGGGGATCTGAGGCGTCCGGGGCTCCTCCGCGGCGCTACTCCTCGTCGGGGATGTCGTCCAGCCCCAGCGTCGACCAGTTCTTGGCGCTGACCCACTTGACGTGGCCGCCGACGTAGAGCACGTTGCCGCCACGGAACTTGTGGTTGTTGAGGGCCTGCATGGCCGGCGTGCCTTCGCCTGGCTCCAGCCCGCCGTACCAGTCCCAGACCAGGGGCAGGGTGCTCTTGATCGTCTGTCCCGGCGCCGGTTCCAGGACGAGATTCTCGGCCAGCCGCGAGCTGTCGTAGGACATCTGCACGCCGTTGGTCCCGCGCACGTCGTTGCCGGTCAGGGTCATGTCGATGGTGTTGGGCACGCGGGCGTTGCCGCCCGGGCAGCGGAAGAGACGAGGATCGCCCTGCATGTACTGGGGGTAGATCAGGCCGAGACTGTTGCTGACCTCCGCCGGATAGTAGGGGTAGCGGCCATCGTTGTCCTCGACGTAGCTGAGCACCGCCACGCCGATCTGCCGCAGGTTGTTCTTGCAGGCCGCGCTGCGTACGGCGTCCTTGGTGCGCTGTATGGCAGGGACGAGCAGTCCGAGCAGTATGCCGATGATGGATATGACCACCATGATCTCGATCAGGGTGAAGCCGGCGCGGAGGCGCGGGGCGGGTCTCCCCGGAAGTCCTCCTGACGCCCGGCGCCTGGCTGCCGGCAGCTGCCCGCTCATGGGTTCCTCACCAGCCGTTTCTCGAGCTCCTGCTGACTGAGCCGGAGCCGGTCGCCGGGGGCGATTTCGCCGATTCTGGTCAGGTCGAGCTTGGGCAGCACGCCGCGGATGCGCGCGACCTCCGCGTCATTCAGGACCACGCCGGCCTGGTCAAGCCGCTCGATGTAGCCGTCGAGCTGGCCCCGATAGTGCTCGGCATTGGCGGTCTGTCCGCGTCGCAGCTCGGCGAACATGTTGCCGTAGCCGGCGCGCACGTTGCGGGCGTGTTCCTCGGGGCCGCCGGCCAGGGCGAAGGGGTCGGGCTGGCTGCGGAAGGCCCCGGCCCACCAGAGGTTGGCCAGCAGGACCAGCAGCAGGCCGATGGCGGCGGCGACGGCAGTGCCCTTGCCCAGCAGCCGGCTGCGCACCCCGCCGAGCCCCAGGCGCTCGATGGCGTCCGGGCGCCGTCGGACCTCGGAGGTGTAGTGCTCGATGCGCGAAATCATGCCCTGCTGGCGGATGATGCCGTCGAGGTCCTGGCGCGAGAGCATGCCGCGCTCCACGAGCATCTCGCCGATGGGCAGGGGTGGCTCGCCGCGCTTGATGGCCAGAAGCTGCTCGGTCTCGCAGACGTTCAGGGCCTTGCGCACCTCCCGGATGCGCGCCTCGTCGGCGCGGCGCAGGTACATGCTCTCGAGCAGGGTGGAACCGAAGTCGGTGGTCTCGACGTAGGCGCGCTTGAGCACGTTGAGGTGCTGGGCGTCGACCCCGCGCGAGGCCAGGAACTCCTCCAGGGTCTGCGAGCCGTCGAGTCCGCCGCCGCCCGCGCTGTAGAACTTGGCCAGATCCGAACCGCTGACCAGGCCGCTGACCATGACCAGGCGCAGCAGCATGGACTCGTCCATCGGACGGCGCAGGCGCTCACTGACGCTCGGCGGCATGCTCCTCCCCTGTGGTCGTCGTGGCTCTGAGGCGGAATGGAGCGGGCGATGGGAATCGAACCCACATTGCCAGCTTGGAAGGCTGGCGCTCTACCATTGAGCTACGCCCGCGCGGATGTCGTTGTGCAGATGTTAGCTGAGCGCACAGGCGCTGTCAAGGCTGAGGCCCATGGACGTCCGGGGGCGGTGGACCGTCGGATGGCGGGCTGGCTCGGGCGGGTGCAGGCCGCCGGCGGGACGGGCCCGGAGGCCCTTCGCCGAGTCCCGCCGCGCCCCGAAAAGAGCGCTTCCCGGGACCCTCGGCGATTGACGCCGCGAGGCCCGGGAAGCGGGTGTGTCTCGGACGGTGGCGAGCCGGCTACTTGTCGGTCAGCGCGGCGATGCCCGGGAGCACCTTGCCCTCGAGCAACTCCAAGCTGGCTCCGCCGCCGGTGGAGATGTGCTTGATCTTGTCGGCCACGCCGCTCTTCTCCACGGCGCTCACCGAGTCGCCGCCGCCCACGATGGTCGTGCCGGTGTTGGCGGCCAGCGCCTGGGCCAGCGCCATGGTCCCGGCCGCGAACTTCTGCATCTCGAAGACGCCCATCGGGCCGTTCCAGATCACGGTCTTGGCGCCGGCGATCTCCTTCTTGTAGAGCTCGATGGTCTTGGGGCCGATGTCCAGGCCCATCCAGCCGGCGGGGATGCCGTCGACCGGGACGACCTTGGTCTGGGCGTCCTCGGCGAACTTGTCGGCGGCGACGTGGTCGACGGGCAGCAGGAGCTTCACATTCCTGGCCTTGGCCGCGGCCAGCAGCTTGGTGGCCAGGTCCAGCTTGTCGTTCTCGCACTTGGAGGCGCCCACCGGGATCTTCTGGGCGGCCAGGAAGGTGTAGGCCATGGCCCCGCCCACGAGGAGGGCGTCGACCTTGCCGAGCAGGTTCTCGATGACCGCGATCTTGTCGGAGACCTTGGCGCCGCCCAGGACCGCCACGAAGGGCCGGTCGGGGTTCGAGAGCGCCTTCGAGAAGTAGTTGATCTCCTTCTCCAGCAGCAGCCCTGCGGCGCAGGGCTTGAGGAACTTGGTGGCGCCCTCGGTCGAGGCGTGGGCGCGGTGGGCGGTGCCGAAGGCGTCGTTGACGTAGACCTCGGCGAGCCCGGCGAGCTTCTGGGCGAAGGCCGGGTCGTTGGCCTCCTCCTCCTTGTGGTAGCGGACGTTCTCGAGGAGCAGGACCTCGCCGTCCTTCAGGCCCTTCGCGGCGGCCTCGGCCTCGGGGCCCACGCAGTCCTTGGTGGTCTTGACCGGCTTGCCCAGGAGCTTGCCGAGGTGCGCGGCCACCGGCGCCATGGAGAACTCCGGCTCCATCTTCTTGGGGCGGCCCAGGTGGCTGGCCAGGATGACGCGGGCGCCCTTGCCGGCCAGCAGCTTGATGGTCGGCAGCGCCGCGGTGATGCGGGTGTCGTCGTCGACCTTGCCGTCCTTGGTTATGGGCACGTTGAAGTCCACGCGCACGAAGACGCGCTTCCCCTTGAGGTCCTTGAGGTCGTTAACGCTCATCTTGGCCATGGTCCCGCTCTCCTTCGGTTTTGGTCCGGCACGCTGTGAAGCCCGTTGCCCGGGCGAACGGCTGCATTTTGCACGGCAGGCGGCGTCCGTCAAGCCCTCGCCTCTTGAAATCGCGCCGCTGGGGCTTAAGCTTCCTTCCATCGCGGAAGGGGTTCATCCCGCTCGATTCAGGGAGAGAGGATCCATGCTAGGCTGCAACACAGGCACGCTCTTCAAGGTCGCGGTCAGCGGCGGTTCCTACCAGGAGGGCCTGACCGCCCACATCCAGGGCGTCCCTCCGGGGATGCTGCTGACCGAACAGGGGATCTACTCGGACCTGCTGCTCCGGAAGCCCGGCGCGGACGAGTTGGCCTCGCCGCGCAAGGAGCCGGACCTGCCGGTGATCTACACCGGCACGAACCCGGCGGACACCATCGAGGGCGCGGGGAACCGGAACCACACCAACGGCACGCCGCTGGTGGTCCTCATACCGAACCTCGACCGGCACTTCGTGCACGTCAAGCAGTACCAGGACACCAACCGCACCCCGCGGCCGGGGCACGCCTCCTACGCCTCGTTCCTCAAGTACGGCCCGGACGACGACGCGGTGGGCGCCGGCCTCTTCAGCGGCCGCTACACCTCGCCGATCGTGGCCGCCGGCTACGTCGCCAAGCAGATCCTGCGCCGCGCGGGGATCGAGGTCTTCTCCTACGTGAAGGAGGCCGCCGGAGTCCGCTGCCCGGAGGTGGCGTACGAGAAGGTCCTGGCCTACACCCAGGCCTATCGTCGGATGCGCTGCGACCTGGACCCCTTCTACCAGGAGGTCTACGTCAAGGGGCGCGTCACCATGGAGATGCGCTTCCTCGAGAAGATGCGGATCTTCGCCGAGATCGAGAACGAGATCGACGCCATCCGCGCCAAGGCGCCGCAGATGAGCGCCGAGGCGGTCGTCGGGAAGTACGGCGTCCACCACGTCCTCAACTGCCCGGACCTGGCCGCGGCGCGCGCGATGCTCGAGGCCTGTAACCGCGTAACCAAGACCGGCGACTCCTCCGGCGGCGTGGTCGAGGTGGTGGCCACCGGGCTGCCCGCGGGCCTGGGCGAGCCGGTCTTCGACAAGCTCGACGCCCAGCTCGGCCGGATGCTGGGCATCGGCGCGGTCAAGGGCGTGGAGGTCGGCGCCGGCTTCGCGGTCAAGGACATGACCGGCATCCAGTCCAACGACGCCATGCGCGCCGAGAATGGGAAGGTGGTCTTCGCCTCGAACAACGCCGGAGGGATCACCGGCGGGCTCTCGACGGGCCAGCCCGTCGTGGTCAGGCTCGCGGTCAAGCCCACCCCGACCATCGACAAGCCCCAGCAGACCATCGACAAGTACACGCTGGAGAACAAGCAGCTCGCGGCCATCACCCGCCGCGACCCGACCATCGTCGGGCGGGTCTGGCCGGTGGCCGAGGCCCAGACCGCGATGATCATCCTCGACGCCTACATGCAGCACCTGGCCTACCAGGGGCTCGGGAGGTAGGCGTGCTTGTCAACCCGCCCGCCCCTGGGTATCCTGTCTGTTGGAGGTGAGGCATGAGGATTGAGATCGAGCGCGAGAAGGATGGCCGCTGGATCGCCGAGATCCCCGATCTGCCCGGCGTCATGGCCTACGGCAAGACCAAGGCTCAGGCCGTGGCCAAGGCCGAGGTTCTCGCGCTGCGCGTACTGGCCGATCGACTGGAGCACGGAGAGAAGATCCCCGCCATTCGCAGGTTGTTCGCCGTGCCAGCATGAGCAACTGGCCATCGACCAAGGCCCGCAGGGTCCTGGCTGCTCTATTGAGAATCGGATGGGCAATCAAGCGCCAGCGAGGAACATCGCACAAGGTGCTGGCCCGGCCTCATTGGCCGGACGTCGTGTTCGCCTTCCATGACAATGCGGAAATCGGCCCCCACATGTTGGCGCGCACTGCAGAGCACACTGGGCTCACTCCGGACGATCTCTGACCGCTGCGTTGCTGCGGCGGGCTGCCAGGCAAAGGGCAAGATCATGCTCTACACGCGTTTCCTGATTACGGGCTTGCTGCTGGCAGCAGCGGCCCCTCCGGCCCTAGCTGCCGACTTCTACGTCGCGACCGACGGCAGCGACGCCTGGAGCGGCCGGCTGGCCGCGCCCGATGCCGCGAAGCGGGACGGCCCCTTCGCGACGCTGGAGCGCGCGCGGGACGAGATCCGGAAGTCGAGGGGCGGCAAGCCCGCCGCCGAGCCGGTCACCGTCCACGTCCGGGCCGGGACCTACGGCCTGGCCAGGACTCTTCAGCTCAGGCCCGAGGATTCCAACGTCGTCTGGCGCGGCTACCAGGGCGAGCGGCCGACGATCATAGGTGGCCGGACGATCGCTGGCTTCGCTCCGCACAAGGGCGAGATCCTGGTCGCCGACCTGGCCGCGCAGGGCTGGAAGAACCCGGCCTTCCGCCAGCTGATCTTCGACGGCCGGCGCCAGCCGCTGGCCCGCCATCCGAACTTCGACCCGGAGCACCCCTACACCGGCGGCTGGGCCTACGCCGACGGCGAGCCGGTCCCGATGTACAAGGACGTGCCCGGAGAGAGCCGGCGGGTGCTCCTCCAGAAGGCCGCCGACCTGCGCAACTGGGCCCGGCCTGAGGACGGCGAAGTCATGGTCTTCCCCCGCTACAACTGGTGGAACAACATCCTGCCGATCGCCGCCGTCGACCGCGAGAAGCGCACGGTCACTCTCAAGGGCGACGCCTCCTACGCCATCCGCCCGGGCGACCGCTATTACGTGAGCGGCATGCTCGAGGAACTCGACGCTCCCGGCGAGTGGTACCTGGACCGCGCGGCGGGCAGGCTCTACTTCCGGCCGCCGGCACCGCTCGATGGCAAGCTCGTCTGCGCCTCGAGCCTGAGGACGCTCGTCGAGATCGGCAAGGACACTGAGCGCGTCACCTTCCGCGGTTTCACGCTGGAGGGCTGCGAGGGCACCGGGGTGGTCCTCTGGGAGACGCGCGACTGCCTGGTGGCCGGAAACGTCATCCGCAACGTCGGAGACTACACGGGCTCGGGCGTGCAGGTCCACGGCGGGCTCCGCAACGGGGTGGTCGGCAACGACATCTCCGAGACCGGCAGCCATGCCATCGTCATCGACGGCGGCGACCGGAAGACGCTCGCGCCCGCCGGCAACTATGCCGACAACAACTACCTGCACCACTTCGGGGTCTACTACAAGCACGGCGTGGGCGTCGACCTGCGCGGCGTCGGCAACCGCGCCGCGCACAACCTGATCCACGACGGCCCGCGCATGGGCATCATGTTCAGCGGCAACAACCTGGTCATCGAGTACAACCACATCCGGCACGTCAACCTCGAGACCGAGGACACCGGCGCGGTCTACACCGGCGGGCGCGACTGGATCTCCTCGCGCGGCACCGTGCTCCGCTACAACTACTTCCACGACATCCTCGGCTTCGGGCAGAAGGACGGCAAGTGGGTGATGCCCTTCTTCGCCTGGGGCGTGTACCTCGACGACAACACCGGCGGCGTGGACGTGATCGGCAACATCGTGGTCCGGGCTTCGCGCGCCGGGCTGCACCTGCACAACGGCCGCGACAACCTGGTCGAGAACAACATCTTCGTCGACAACGGCCTGCACCAGGCCGAGTACAGCGGCTGGACGGGCACCAGCCGCATGTGGCTCGACCACTTCCCGACCATGGTCAAGGGCTTCGAGATGGTGGCCAATGAGCCGGCCTGGGCGGGCATGCGCAACATGAAGCTGCACCCCAAGGACGCGGTTCTGCCCAGCGGGCTGGTCATGACCGGGAACGTAATGCGCCGAAACATCTTCTGCTACCGGGGCGAGAAGGCCACGCTCTACCGCTTCGGCAACGTGCCATTCGACCGCAACGAGACCGACGGGAACATCGTCTGGCACTACGGCCGGCCGCTCCTGACCGGTCAGGTCGGCTGCGGCAAGGAACTCACCGGCAACCTGCTCACCAACCCCGGGTTCGAGGACGGCAAGCCCGGCGAGATGCCCAAGGGCTGGGCCTGGCAGGCGCGGCCGAGCCCGGAGTGCAAGGCCGCGGTCGGCGCCGAGAATCCCGCCGAGGGCCGCCAGGTGCTGCGCCTGGACGCCGTGCCCGTCGCCGGGGCCAAGTGCAACCCGCCGTGGCCGGTGGTGGTTGGCGCCGAGCTGCCGGCCAGGCCCGGCCAGGCCTTCCGGCTCAAGGCGCGCTTCCGGGCCGAGAAGCCCGAGACCGGCCTCGAGCTCGGCATCCAGTCCTATCTGGCCAACGTCTACTACTGGGGCCGGAGCGCCCCGGTCGCGGCCGGCCCGGAGTGGAAGGAGGTCGAGCTCACCTTCCGCCTGCCGTCGGCCGGCGAGCCGGGCTACAACGAGAAGATGCAGGCGATCCGGGCGCGCCTCGACTTCCGCGGCAGCTCCGGCACGGCCTGGGTCGACGACGTGTCGCTCCGCCAGGTCGAGGCCCTCGACGAGTGGCAGTCGCTCCAGACGCTCGGGTTCGACCGCAAGTCGCTGGTGGCCGACCCGCTCTTCGTCGACGCCGACAAGGACGACTACCGCCTGAAGCCCGAGTCGCCGGCCCTCAAGCTCGGCTTCCAGCCCATCCCGGTCGAGAAGATCGGCCCCTACAAGGACGAGCTGCGCGCCTCCTGGCCGGTCGTCGAAGCCCCGGGGGCCCGGGAGAAACCCTGAAGAAGGGGGGATCATGCCTGTCTCCGACGCGATGGTAACCGAACTCTGGGCCCGCGGCTTCGCCGCGCTGCCCGTCCCGCGCGAGGTCCGCCTCGAGCCCGGCGAGACTTGCGTCGACGCGGGCTGGTGCGTCTACTCCGGCGACGGCGTCGCCAAGGACAACGTCGCGCTCGAGACGCTGTCCGATGGTTTTGCCGCGCACTTCGGCAAGCCCCCGGCCCGCGGCGGAGGCCGCGGGGCCAACACCTTCCGTCTCGAGATCAGGCCAGGCACGGTGGCCGCCGGCGCGAGCGAGGGCATCGCCGCCCAGGGCTACCGCCTGGAGATCGCCGCCGACGCGGTTAGGGTCACCGGCAACGGCCCGGCCGGGCTCTTCTACGGCGTACAGACGCTGCTCGCGCTCCTCCGGCCGGCCCCGACCGGCGCGGCGCTCAATCTGCCCCGCGGCCGGATCGACGACTGGCCGGACCGCGAACTGCGTTGCCTCCACTACGACACCAAGCACCACCAGGACCGGCTCGATGCGGTCAAGTCGATGATCGCTCGCGCGGCGGCCTTCAAGGCCAACGCGGTCGCCTGGGAGATCGAGGACAAGTTCGCCTACCGCTGCCACCCCGAGATCGGCGCGCCCGGGGCCTTCACCGCCGAGGAAGTCCAGGAGCTCAGCGCCTTCGCCCTGCGCCGCTTCGTCGAGCTCATCCCCATCGTGCAGGGGCCGAGCCACCTGGCCTTCGTCCTCAAGCACCCGAAGTTCGCCGCGCTCCGCGAGGACCCGGCCAACAACTACATGCTCTGCCCGTCGAACGAGAAGGGCTTCGAGCTGCTCTTCGCCATGTACGACGAGCTCATCGCCGCCACGCCCGGCGTGCGCTACTTCCACGTCGGCACCGACGAGCCCTACTTCCTGGGCGACGGCGTCGACTGCGGCTGCCGCGCGCGGCGCGAGAAGATCGGGCAGGGCGGGATGATGGCCGAGTTCATCACCCGCTGCGCCGAGCACCTCAAGACCCGGGGCCGCACTGCGCTCTGCTGGGGCGAGTGGCCCATGACCGCCGTCGACGTGCCGCGGCTGCCCGGCGGGATCGTCAACGCCGTCTTCCAGGGCCCGGAGATGGGCGCGGCCTACCGCGAACGGGGCATCCGCGAGTTCATCTACTCGCCGGTTCAGGGCGCCCGGCCGCTCTTCCCCGAGTACTTCTACCCGCCGGACCCGGCCAAGCCGTCGCCGGGGCGGATGGAGGGCATTCACCAGACCGTG
This sequence comes from Planctomycetota bacterium, assembly GCA_022703445.1. Classification (GTDB taxonomy): domain Bacteria; phylum Planctomycetota; class SZUA-567; order JAKLDR01; family JAKLDR01; genus JAKLDR01. Next base: position 10,987 of record JAKLDR010000079.1, read on the forward strand.
GCCCACGGGCCGGCGCGGCCCTTCGACCCGCTCGGCGTGATCCTGGCCGCGTGGGACGATGCCGGACTGCACCTCGAGACCTTCTGGCTGGGCTGGGCCGCGGGGCTATCCTGGGCCTGGAACCCGGCGGCGCCGTCCCCCGCTGAGGCCGCCGCCCAGTTCTGCCGCGTTTTCCACGGGCCGGAGGCGGCCGGGATGGTCGAGGCCTATCGCCTCTTGGACCGCCTGGCGCGGTTCTGGACCGGCGCGTGGGACCTCGCGCCCTCGAAGCGCGGGCCGTCCTACAAGCGCCAGTGGCACCCGCGCTTCGACCGGACGCTGGCTCTGCCGCAGCTGCCCGATCCCGAGAACCTCGACAACGCGAGCTTCTGGAACGTCCGCTACGCCGAGCTGCTCGCGCGCGCCGAGGCGGCCGCCGCCGACGCCCAGCGCGCGGACGAACTGCTCCACGAGAACCTCGGGCGCGTCCGCCGGAACGGCTACGCCCTGGAGGTCTTCCTGAGCCTCGTCGCCCTGGTCGAGGACCACGTCCGGATGCTCCGGGCGCTCTCGGCCGTCGAGCGCGAGCTCGATGCCGCCCGGACCGACGCCGGCAACGTCCAGTGGAAGAGCGCCGAGGGTCATCTCGCCAAGGCCGCGGAGCTGGCCCGCGTCGCGGCCGCCGACCGCGAGGCCATGTTCAGGAATCTGAGAGCCACCTGGGAGAAGAGCCGGCTCGAGAAGGGCTGTTCGGTCGGCGGCAGGAGCTTCGTCCACATCCAGGACGACACCAAGAACCACCCAGCCGACTGGACGCCGGACCTCGGTTATCTCGTCAAGCCCGCTCGGGAGCTGGGCCTTGAGTCCTGGGCCGACCGGCTCGACGCCGTGGCCGCGGAGTTCAGCAAGCTGCATCCGAAGGACGGGAAGGGCTGGAAGCCGGGCGGCGGCTTCGCGGAGGACGGCTAAGAGTGCGTCCGCAGACCTGGGCGGGGCGCGTTGGGGGCGCCGGGTTCGCGGACGCACTCTGAGGGCGGGGGGCCGAAGGATCCTTGCCGGCGTTTCGGCGGGGAAAACCGATTCCTGACGGTTGCCGTGCCCGCTGTTCGGGCTAGAATGCCTCCCTGGCGGGCGCGAGTGGCGGAACGGCAGACGCGCCAGTCTTAGGAGCTGGTAGGGGTAACCCTGTGGGGGTTCAAGTCCCCCCTCGCGCACCAGGCCTGCCTTGACAATGACGCCGTCCGGGGCAGAATCGGGCGGCTGTGGGGCCGTAGCTCAGCTGGATAGAGCAGCGGTTTTCTAAACCGCAGGTCGCGTGTTCGAGTCACGCCGGCCCTACCATCCCGCCGCAGGCGTCGAAACGCACCCAAACGCCTGATTCTTTTGCACTTGACCCGGCCCCGGCCGGCGGCTAGATTCCCTCAAACAGGACCGGTCCCGCGGGCGTCAAGGCTGGTGGGGCCGGCCGGCGGCTGGCGCCGCCCGGTGTCCCTGTCTGGGTCATGCACGGAGGAGGCTGCGATGAAGCTGTTCCCGACCATGCTTCTGTCGACGACGCTGCTCTGCGGCAGCTGGGTCTTCGCCGGTCCGGCCTCCGGGGCCGCCGCGGGTGAGCCGGCCGCGCCGGCCGCCCAGGACATCGTCGTGGAACTCATGGACGCGGTCCGCAACGGCCTGATAGACGAGAAGATCGCAGCCCTGGGCAAGCTCGGCTCCATCACCCAGAAGGAGCGCCTCAACGACTTCAAGGTCCCGACCTTCCTGGTCGGGGTGGTCAAGAGCGCCGACTACGCCCCGCGCGTGCGCGTGGCGGCGGTGGCGGCCCTGTCCAGCGTCATGAAGTTCTCCCCCGACTCCAAGGAGGGGGCCATGGAGGCGCTGGCCACCAGGCTGGCCGACCGCAACGAGGCCACCGCCGTGCGCCGGGCCATCGCCGAGTCCCTGGGCGGATTCCTGTCGGCCGAGTCTCCGGCCGACCGCAACGCCTTCACCGTGCTGATGAGCATCGCCCGCGAGCGCAAGGACGACGCCCCGGTGGTCGGCGCGTCCATCGAGGCGCTCGGCCGGACCGTGTATCTGCCCGCCCTCAACCTGGTCATCGCCGGCGTCGACGACCGGGACCCCGACGTGCGGGCCTCCTCGCTGCGGGCGCTCGAGCAGATGTTCAGCAGCCGCAGCTCCAAGCCCTCCAGCGAGGTGGTGCAGAGGCTCATCGCCATGGCCTCCGACGACAAGGCGCCCCTGGCCAGCCGCGAGGCGGCCATGCGCGCGCTGGTCGGGGCCATCGGAACCGGCGCGGTCAAGGGCACGGAGGTGTCGCTGCAGCTGGCCGGGATCCTCGAGAAGGCCCCGGACACCAAGCTGGCCGGCGCGGTCATCGACGTGCTCACCCGGGTCCCGGAAGAGACCTCGGTGACGGCGCTGAAGAAGGCCTACGAGGCCTTCCAGAAGCCGCCGCCGCCGGGGCAGGACTTCGCTGAAGTGCGGGTGGCGGTGGTCAAGGCCTTCGGCGAGTACTTCCATCCTCTGGCCCGCAAGGGGCAGGCCGTCACCGGGCAGGCCGCCGCCGCTCACCTCATCAAGGTGTGCCGCAGCGACCCCAGCCCCAAGGTGGTCACCGCCGCGGTCACCGCGCTGGCCAACATGGTCGACACCCGCTACGACCGGCGCGAGGTGGTCCAGGAGCTGATCGAGACGATGGCCAGCGACGCCGACAAGGGCGTGGCCCAGGCCGCGCGCGGCACGCTGCGCTTCATCACCCAGCGGGACATCGCCGCCGGGGAGGCCAACGCCAAGGAGGCGGCCAAGGAGTGGAAGGCGTGGTTCGAGACCAACAAGGAGCTGCTGGCCCCCAAGATGTAGGCTGAGCGGCATTCGGGGAGGGGAAAGGCGGAATGATGATGCTTACCACGATCAAGAGAATAGTGCTCTCAGCCGCGGGTGCGGCGCTGCTGGCCGGCGGGTGCATCCAGTCCGACCCGGTGGCCAACAACACGCCGCGGCCCACCCGCTTCCGGGAGGCCGAGGCGCAGTACCTGGCCAAGAACTATCCGGTCGCCAAGGCCAAGTTCCTGGCCGTGGCCGCCTCGGACGCCGCGCCGGAGCGCCCCTTCGTCAAGGAGGCCCGGTACTACGCCGCCCGCTGCGACCAGAACATGGGCAACTACGAGGCGGCCGTCCGGGTCTACAACCAGCTGCTTGAGTACCCGCCCTACCGGACCCTGGCCATCCGCGCGCTGGTGGCCCGCGGCGACATCAGCATGGAAGTCCTCGGGCCGGGCGGCGTGCCCGACTACTCCGGGGCGGTCCACGACTACGGCCGCGCCCGCGGGCTCCTCGGCGAGGGCAGCCAGATCGACGACATCGACCACGGCCGGCTGACCTACCGGCTGGGCCGGGCCTACTACGGCCAGGCGGTCAGCGCCCCGAACCCGACCGAGCGCGAGGCCCGCTACCGCGACGCCGACCGCTGCTTCGACGAGTACATCCAGCGCTACCCGACCGGGCGGTTCATCGACGAGGCCAAGCGCTACCGTTCGAGCGTCGGGCGCGCGCCGCTCACCACCTTCTACGTGCTGATGGGCGGCAGCACCACCGTCCGGGAACAGGCCGAGGCCACCGTCCGCAAGCTGACCGCCGCCGGCTTCCAGGCGCGGGTGGTCTCCGAGTCCCAGGCTGGTGGCACCGTCTACCAGGCCAGGGCCGGAGCCTGCGATACCCGCGACGAAGCCGTCGATCTGCAGCGCAAGCTGAGGGCCGCCGGCCTGGGCTCCGGAGAAGTCCGCCCGTAGGAGCCATCCGCCGATCGTGAAGCCCCGAACCGAATCCGACCAGAGCACCGCGCCCGGCCAGCCGCCGGGCGCGGGTGTTTCCTCCGGCCCCGACACGCCGCTGATGCGCCAGTACGCGCGCATCAAGGCCGAGCATGCCGACAAGATCCTGCTCTTCCGCATGGGCGACTTCTACGAGATGTTCTTCGAGGACGCCCTGACCGCCAGCCGCACCCTGGACATCACCCTGACCAGCCGGGACAAGGGCCCGGACGCCGTGCCCATGGCCGGGGTGCCCTGGCACGCCGCCGAGGGCTACATCGCGAAGCTCCTGGCCGCCGGTCTCAAGGTGGCGGTCTGCGATCAGATGGAACCGCCGGCCAAGGGCAAGAAGCTGGTGCGGCGCGAGGTCACCCGGGTGATCACCCCCGGGACCATGATCGGCGAGGACCTGCTCGAGTCCGGCCGCAACAACTACCTCTGCGCTCTGGCCCCGGGCGGGGAGGGCGGCCCGGCCGGGCTCTCGGCGCTGGACCTGTCCACCGGCGAGTTCTCCTGCGGGGAATACGCGCCGGCGGCGCTGGCCGACGAGCTCGCCCGGCTCGGCCCAGCCGAGGTGCTGCTGCCGGCCGGCTCCCGCGCGGAGCTGGCCGGGGCCCTGGCCTCCGACTCGGCCTCCCGCGCGGCGGTCTCCGAGCGGCCGTCCGCCGATTTCGAGCCCGCCAGGGGGCGCGGGCGCCTCCTGGCCCACTTCGGAGTCAGGAGCCTGGAGGCCTTCGGGGTTGAGGACCTCCCCGGAGCCCAGGCCGCGGCCGGGGCGGTGCTGGCCTACCTGGCCGAGAACCGGCAGGACCAGCTGCCGCACATCCGGCGGCTGCGCGCCCGCGATTCCTCAGGAGGGCTGGCCCTGGACCGCTGGACGGTCCGGAACCTGGAGCTGGTCGAGAGCATCCGCAGCGGCGGCGCGCGCGGCAGCCTGCTGGGCTGTCTGGACCGCACCGCGACGCCCATGGGCTCGCGGCTGCTGCGCTCCTGGGTGCTCTGGCCGCTGGCCGACCGCGGGGCGGCCAACGCCCGCCTCAGCGCGGTGGCCGAGCTGCACGGCTCGGCGGTGATGCGCGCGGCGGTCCGCGCCAGGCTCGGGCGGATCCGGGACCTGGAGCGCCTGGCCGCCAGGTCCGCCGCCCGGCAGGCCGGGCCGCGCGACCTGCTGGCCCTGGCCGGCGGCCTGGCCGAGTGCCCGGCCCTGGCCGACGAGCTGGCCCCCGCGCAGGACCGGAAGCTCGCGGCGCTGGCCCGGACGCTGGCCGCCCGGCCCGGCCTGGTCGACCGGATCCTGGCGACCGTCGACCAGGACGCCCCGGCCAGGGTGGAGGCCGGCGGGGTCGTGCGCGCCGGGGCCGACCCGGAGCTCGACCGCCTGCGCGGGCTGCACTCCGGCGGGCGGCAGTGGATGGCGGAGTTCGAGGCCGCCGAGCGCCGGCGCACCGGCATCGCCTCGCTCAAGGTCGGCTTCAACGACGTCTTCGGCTTCTACATCGAGGTCACCAGGGCCAACCTGAAGCTGGTCCCCGTTGACTACGCGCGTCGGCAGACCCTGGCCAACGCCGAGCGCTTCGTCACCGAGGAGCTGAGGCGGCGGGAGGCCGAGATCCTCGACGCCGCCGAGAAGATCGCCCGGCTCGAGCGCGGGATCTTCGACGGGCTGCTGGCCGAGGCCGCCGCGGGGGCCTCCCAGGTGCAGGAGATGGCCGGGGCCGCCGCCGAGCTGGACTGCTTCGCCGCCCTGGCCGAGGCCGCCGCCTCGGGCGGGTGGTGCCGGCCGGTCGTCGACGACGGCGACGCCATCGTCATCCGCGACGGCCGCCACCCCGGGCTGGAGGCGGCGCTCCGGAAGGGCGAGGTGGTGCCCAACGACCTGGAGCTGGACCGCTCCGCCCGGCAGCTGCTGGTCATCACCGGGCCCAACATGGCCGGCAAGTCCACCTACATCCGCCAGGCGGCGCTGCTGGTGCTGATGGCCCAGATGGGCTCCTTCGTGCCGGCCGCCGAGGCGCGCATCGGCCTGGTCGACCGCATCTTCACGCGCGTGGGCGCATCCGACGACATCTCCCGCGGGCAGAGCACCTTCATGGTGGAAATGACCGAGACGGCCTTCATCCTCAACAACCTGACCCGGCGCTCGCTGGTGATCCTCGACGAGGTCGGCCGCGGCACCAGCACCTTCGACGGGCTGGCCACCGCCTGGGCGGTGGCCGAGTACCTGCACGAGTCGAAGGAGCGGCCGCGGACGCTCTTCGCCACGCACTTCCACGAGCTCACCGAGCTGGCCGGGGCCTTCCCGCGCGTGGCCAACCTCAACGTGGCGGTGAAGGAGTGGGGCGACCAGATCGCCTTCCTGCACCGCATCGTGCCGGGAGCGGCGCCCAAGAGCTACGGCATCCACGTGGCCCGCCTGGCCGGGCTGCCGGCCGAGGCGGTGGAGCGCGCCCGGGAGGTGCTGGCCGTGCTCGAGGGCCGGGAGTACGGCCGCGGCGACGACCCGATCATCGCCGCCAAGCGCCGCCGCCGGAAGTCCGCCGTGGAGCAGCCCAGCCTGTTCGGCGCGCCGCCCTCGCCGGCCGTGGAGCGCCTGCAGGAGATCGACGTCGAGAAGCTCACGCCCATCGAGGCCCAGGCGGAACTGGCCCGGCTCAAGCAGCTGGCCGGGAAGGGCTGAGCCGGCCAGCCGGCCGGACATCAAACTTCCTCATCGCGGAGGCGCCGAGGCGCTGAGCCGGAAATAGCGCGGGGCCGCCCATGAGGCGGCCCCGGTTGTGGTGTGCTTGGTATCTGGAGCGCTTACAGCGCCGGATCGGCGGCCTTGGGAGTGGCCGGGGTCGGCTGGTCGACATCGTTGATTGCCCGGCGCAGGATGCCGTTGGACGTTCCCACGTAGACGCCGTCGTCCTTGTTGACGAAGATCCCCCCGGTGTAGACCCGGGCGTCGGCGGTCGAGATGCACTTGTACCAGCCGGCCGTGCGCGTGCCGCCGGCCGTGTCGGGGAAGTAGCGGTACACGCCCGACTCGTAGTTGCTGCCACCGTTGTACTGCGAGTAGGTGCAGTACAGGCCGTTGTGGATGGTATTGGTGTTGTCGCTGATCGCGGCGCAGCCCCGCCAGTAGACGTTGGTGTTGCCGGCCTTGGCGCCGTTGGGGCCGGCGTCGCTGCCGGCCCCCCAGTTGGTGCTCCAGGCGCCGCCGTTGGACGCGTAGACGAAGTTGTTGTCGCCCTTCATGTTGTGGGCCACGCGGTACATCCGGGCGGTGTCCTTGCCCATCAGGAACCAGCCCCAGGGCTCGGTGTGGGGCGTGCCGGCGGCGTAGGCGGTGAAGGCCAGCGTGCCGGCCGCGTAGCTTCCGTAGTAGTCGTAGAAGGTGCCGCTGCCCGCCGGGAACTCGACCAGGTGGCTGTTGCGGTAGCCGCTGGGCACTGCGGCGGGCATGGCCCGGCCGTAGTCGTCGTTGCCCGCCGAGCGGTTGACCAGCGTCCAGTTGGTGCCGTCCGGAGTGCTGTACACATAGCGGAAGTCGGAGCCGTACTTGTTCCAGTCGATCAGGGCCGCGTCCCCGGAGGGCAGGGTGACCGGGTCGATGCGTTTGCCGCCGCCGCCGCCCCAGTAGAGGGTCCCGCCCGAGACGAAAAGGTTGCCCGGGACCATGGTGTCGGAGATCGGGTTGTAGAAATTGAACACGGCGCCGCACTGCCAGGCGGTGCTCGGCGCGCCGCCGATCTGGAGCACGGTCGACTCGGCCGCCCCGTCCCAGCGGATCACGCGCAGCTCCGGATACATGTAGTTAGTGCAGGAGCCGCCTGGCCCCTCCCGGACCGTCATGTAGTACCGGCAGATGTACAGGGAGCCGCCGAACGAGACCATCTGCGGCCAGAGCTTGACCTTGTCGTAGAGCCGCCAGCTGCAGTTGTTGTTGCCGGGGTTCGAGGAGGATCCGGCGGCGATGGTGAAGTCCAGAGACCACTCCACGGTCTTGGATGCCGGGTTGAAGACGCCCTTGTAGATCTTGTTGTCGTGCGTGATGGCGCGGACTTCGGCGCCGTGGGTGATGATGTCCAGGGCCTTCTTGACCGTGGCAGCGCCGGCCGTGGTCGTCCAGTTGACGCTGTCGTCGGCCAGGGCGCCCCACGACAGAATGCAGACCAGAGCCGGTGCCAGGACAGCAATTCGCATCATGGTCAAGCCCTCTCGCGCCTCGTTCCCCCTGCATTATATGTTGTAGCCCGCGGCGGTCAAAGCCGGACGTGATTTTTCCGGTGTGTCCTCCGCGTACTCCGTGGTTGGATGTCCTGGTTTCCTGCAATGGCCGTTGTGTCTTCTAGGTGCGGGCCCGGTAGGCCTCCAGGATCATCTCCGGCTCGCCGCTGCGCTCGTCGAGCTTGAGGGTGTAGGCCAGGTCCAGCCGGCCGGCGCGGCCGAGCTCGGCGAGCTCCGCCAGGTGCTGGGCCCAGCCGAATCCGACCGCCCGGACCGAGCCGCCACCCTGCCCGGCCCTGATCCGCAGGCTGGCCGTGCGGCCCGAGCCGATGGCCTGGGGCGTGCCGGCTATCCTGGCCCCGAGCGTGGCCAGGACCGGCTCGGGGTTGGCCTCGCCGAACGGGGCCAGGCGGCAGACCTCGTCGGCCAGCTCGCAGGACAGTTCGGCTGCGGGCACCTCGGCGTCGATCTCCAGGGCGTCGTCGGCCGGGACGGCGGCGGACAGGCGCTCTCCGGCCACCTTCAGGAAGGCCGTCCGGAAAGCCTCGAAGCGGTCGCGGCGCACCGAGAAGCCGGCGGCGCCGTCGTGGCCGCCGTGGTCCTCGAGGTGCTCGGCGCAGGCGGCGAAGAGCTCGTGGAGCCGGCTGCCCTTGGGCCCGCGCGCCGAGCCGCGCCCGTACTGTCCGTCGAAGGTCACCACCGCCGCCGGCCGGCCGAAGCGCTCGGCCAGCTTGGCGGCGGCCAGGCCGACCACCCCCCCGTGCCAGGTGTCCGAGCACAGCACGATCACCGGGGCGTCGCCGAGTTCGTCGGCGGCGGCCATGGCCTCGTCGGCCACCGCCCGGCCGAGCGCCCGGCGCTGCTCGTTGAGGGCCGAGAGCTCGGCGGCCAGCCGCTCGGCCACGGCCGGGTCCGTGGCCATCAGCAGCTGCAGGGCCACCTCCGGGCGACCCAGCCGGCCGGCGGAGTTGACCGCCGGGGCCAGGCCCCAGGCCACGTCGCGGGAGGTGAGCGCCCGGCGGGAGGCGTTGTAGCGCCGTCGCGAGGCGGCCACCAGGCTGGCCAGGCCGGCGTGGCGTGAGGCGGTCATGGCCTTCAGGCCGTAGCGCACCATCACCCGGTTCTCGTCGAGGAGCGGACAGACGTCGGCCACCGTCCCGAGGGCCACCAGCGCGGTGGCGTCGTTCAGGAACTCCCGGCACTCCGGGGAGACCCGCCGGCCGGGCGAGAGCGCCTGGGCCAGGCCCCAGGCCAGCTTGAAGGCCACGGCCGCGCCGCAGATGTCCGGGAAGGGGTAGGCCGAGCCCGGCCGGCGCGGAGCCACCACGGCGTCGGCCTCGGGCAGGTCGCCGCCGCGGGGCTGGTGGTGGTCGGTGACCACCACGCCGATGCCGGCGGCGCGCAGCGTCGCTACCTCGCTCCGGCTGGTGATCCCGCAGTCCACGGTGACCACCAGGTCCGGCCGGGCGGCGACGATGCGCTCGACGGTCTCCGGGGAGAGCCCGTAGCCGTCGGCCAGCCGGCAGGGGATGAAGGTCTCGACCGGGCAGCCGAGCATGCTCAGCAGCCGGGCCATGATGGCGGTGGCGGCCAGCCCGTCGGCGTCGGCGTCGCCGTAGACCAGGACGCGGCGGCGCCCGGAGACGGCTGCCAGCAGCCGCTCCACGGCCCGGTCCATGTCGGGAAGCAGCTCGGGCTGGTGCAGCTGCTCGAAGGACGCCTCCAGGAAGCGGCCGGCGGCGCCGGCCTCGACCAGGCCGCGGTTGATGAGCAGCTGTGCAGTGATGGGGGAGACGCGCAGGGCGTCGGCCAGCGCTCCGCGCCGGTCGGGAGCGGGGGCGCGGAGCTTCCAGCGGGAGCCACCGGTGGTGACGGGCATCGTCTCCTCGTCGCGGGGCCCGGCAGCCCCAGAGCGTCTCGTCAGGTGTGGCGGAGAGGCTGGGATTCACCTCAGCGTTTCAAGTTCGCCCGGAAGTCTCTCTGCCCGCGCAGCCTATCTCGCCCTCACATAGATACTTATAGCGCGCTTCGCTACAGAGTCAAGACCGCCTACGCGCAAACATCGACAGGCCGCACGGACGTTGGCGTGCGCAGTTGTGCGCAGGCTAATCTCCACCACGCGCGTGCGTGGTTGCACAGGGTATTTATGCTGTTGTAGGCAGGTCGTTGCCCAGCGTTTCGTCTTGCCACAGGAAATAGCCTTCATAGTTCGGAGGCATACTGGGGGTCACCGGCCGCACTCTTATGCTCGCCTGGACGCCTGCCAGGGAAACGTGGACATCGTTAACCTTGAACAAGACCGGCACACGAGGGTTATTCCGGCACCACTGGCAGAGATCGGCGATCCTGGAATCGAAAGGCAGAAACCTATGCGGTTCCCCGGCAAACAACCATACCACGAACCCGTACCCCTGCATCTGGTTCCCAAGGCACACTTTGGCAATATCCGTAAGAAGCAACTCCTCGTTGTTCCGCTTGCGGTCACGTATGAACTTGACTTCACCCATCGCATACAGAGGCTGGCCGCTCTCGCACGGCACGGCGAAGCAGACGTCCGCGCGCCTGTCGGTCTCATCATAGCGCAAATGGCCCAACGGCAATACCGCGGCCTTGTCTCGTTCCGCGAGATGTTCGTAACCTCTGGCCATCAGCAAATCCACCTGTGCCTCTACGTATCGGCCCCAGAGGTTCTCGCTGATCCGCCCTTGCTGTCGAAGCTGCAGAATGCGCTCCAGGTCAGTAACCAGACAAGCCCAACCCTTTGCGAAGATGTCCTTCAGGATATCGATCGTCATCTTATCAAGGCCGCGCGGGATGCTCTCCGAGTCCGCAGGGGAGATCGGCGAAGCCGGAGCATCTCCGGGCTTATCTTCTGGCGTCGGCGAGGCCATTGGTGTTTGTCCTCACACCTATCCGCGTGCCTTAGCAACTCTCCACGTAAGAGATCAGAGACCGAAGAACTCCTTCATGGCCTTTCGGGTCAATTTCTTGGTCATGTCTGTCTTGATCGCCTTGTTGATCGCGGCCAGGTCGAAGGCCTCCGGATCGAAATGATCGCCCACCCATTCCTTCATGGCCTCGTAGTCTTCGTGCTGGGGATGGGCCAGTGTCTTCAGGAGTTCCTCATAGCCGCCGGTTCCGCCACAGTCCTCTGGAGGGCGGGATCGCTGGCCATCGATGCATGACGGCACGACCATGCCTGGGGCCGGGTCCAGTACTTCCTCGAGTTCGATCTCGTGTTCCCATCCATCCCCGAAGTCGTACTGGTACACGATTCTGGTGCCTACTTTGGGCAGAGCCTCGGCCAGAATGATGCCATGTTCATCCTCGAACTCGCCATCTTCGTCCATTTCAGGATCTCCGTAGGCGACATTGTCGATGACGAACTGATGCAGGTGGGAGTTGGTCCAGCCCGTAGCGTCCTGGATCAAGTAGTGGAAGTCGCCAAGATTCATGCCAGATGAAGCCAGAACCCGGCGCCACATGGCCGGGTGGATGTCCAGAAGCGTGATCTTGAGCTTCAAAACGGGCATAGGGAGGGAAGTCTTCTTCTTGGACTTGGCCATCTCCGAGTCCTCCTGTCCGGAGGATTATCGTCTCCACAAGCTGGGTCGCAAGGGCGACATCGGTCACCACGTATAGGAGGATGCCCGTCTTCGACTCTTTCCCTCGCCGTTCCCGCTCGCTCCCGAAAGGCCAGAGCGCACATCTTGACAAGGGCCCCCGCGGCTCGTTCGCTCATGGATGGTTGGAACGCTGCAAATGGTGCACACCCGCACCATCCTGGTGCATTTCTGAGGAGCTTCCATCGTCCTCAATAGCTGTCCGGAGGGTCCGACTTCACCTGAACTGCTACGGCCCCCTCTCCCTGCGCATAGAGCTCTTCTTGCGTAAATGAGCCATGTTGCGCAGTGTCGAGTTCAGGAACAGGCGCTCCGGCTCAGAGAGGTATACCCCGATACGACGCACGAATTGCCTTGCGTCCGTCAGAGTGTCCAAGCCTTGCTCCAAGTTATCCCGGATAAGAACAAGCATGGACCTGGCACGTTTTGTGGCCATCAAGAAGCCTCCTGTGCCCAGCCTAGATAGCTTGAGACGAAGCAATAGGCGTGCCAACCAGCAATTGAGTCCCGGGGATCCTACTGTCGGCCCTCGGCTCAGAACACCAGTTGAACAGGCCAAGTAGCGCTGTCCTGCTGTCAAGCGACGGTGTAGCGCTTCCAGGGGATCCGCGACGCGTCGATGGACGCCAAGAAGCGTACGATGTCGTCCCTGCCCTGATAGGTAAAGACCCCACGCGAATCCTGGGCGGCAAGGATCAGGGGGAGGCCATGGAAATCGCGGGTCTGTGACTGAAAGGACGTTCTCGTTGCTGCGGCCTCTGCCTGTGTCGATATGGCAGACGGTCTGACAATGACAATTGCGAACGTCACGCCTTGTTCCGTAACGATTGCGCCATCGATGGTCATCTTCTTCCTCCCTCCCGACCAGCGCGGACTCTGCCGCGCCCTGCGTTGTGGTCCCATTCTCTGCTACATCTGCCAAGACGCCCGGCACTATCACGACACTCGGTGGGTCCGCTAGTGGCCCCGATCCCATCTCAAACCAGCCGGGGACGAAACTCCTAGCCGGGGCACACTCAGTGGCCCGACAAGGGAAGAAGGGGCTGTCTATTCGTAAGCGACGTGCTCCCCGTCGAGGATCTTCCTTACGTTGGCCCCGACGAAATCGGGGGCCAAGAGTATGGTCAAGCTCACCACATCCGAAGGGCTGACAAGATGTGTAAAGGGCTTCGCAGGGCGAGGATCCCCACCCGATGTGCTTTCGAGATAGAGCCTTCCATCAGAGGAGCAGCGGAAGCCGACCAAACTGGCGCATTTCGCATTCTTCGGGTCAGGGTGTAGCATCCCCTTCTTGAATCGGAAAGACACTCCAGCTTTGTCGGTCACAATGGCTTCCAGTTGCTGCGCGCTTGCGGCCACTACGTACTCGAAGGCCTTTGCTATGCTCATCAGAACACCCCCGTTATTACTTTCGTGGTGATGATCCCAAGGCCGCGACCCGCACTGCCCGCTATCGAGGTCCGTCGGCCGCCAAGTTCGCTTACGTCTTTCGGAGCCTCCAATCTCGTGGCATTCGACTGGTCTGTTGCACCTTTACCTTTCCCCGCACGCCGGGTTGTACTGCGC